>CAZXRO010000138.1:0-4889 GCA_964642435.1 uncultured Ignavibacteriales bacterium | reverse complement strand
CAAACCCCTCTACCGAGGAACCATCGAACCCCTGGCCCTCATCGAGCACCTGTTCGATTTCCTGGCGTGTAATCGACATACCCTTGATCCGGCCCAGAATGTCCGTGAAGCATAGCCTGATATAACGTACCCCGGCTTCATCGATCATTCGAAGTACGTCTTCCCTGGTCTTGGTCATATGAGATCTCCCGTTGTCACGGCGTTTTGAGTGATGAAGAAACGAGAATAGTGGACTATTTTAATCGACTGAAACACAAACGCAACAAAAAGGTTTCAGCCCGCCCCCATCAGGATCAAAATACCTGCGAAATCCACCCGCGCACGGCTCAATCCCCCGGAATCATCAGCAGTTCCAGCCGCTGGTGAACCGGGACCAGTTGTCGGCACTTGACCCCGGCCATATCGAAGATACGACGAGCCGCCACAAAAACCCCCTCGTTGCGATACTTGTCCGACAGGAAGACAACCTCTTTGATCCCCACCTGCACTATCAGCTTGGCGCACTCGTTGCAGGGAAACAGCGACACATACATCGTCGCCCCGTCAAGATCGGCCTTGTTGGCGGAATTCGTGATCGCGTTCATCTCGGCATGGCAGACATACGGGTACTTAGTCTGAAGGTACTCTCCCTCGCGGTCCCAGGGCAGTTCGTCATCGGAGCAACCGGTTGGGAACCCGTTGTACCCGATCCCGATTATCCGCTTGCGCGCGTTGACAATACACGCCCCCACCTGTGTCGAGGGGTCTTTCGACCGCTTCGCCGAAAGCTGGGCGATAGCCATGAAGTATTCTTCCCAGCTGATATAGTCGGTCCGCTTGTTGCTCATGGCCCCGAGTATATCTGTTTTTGTCCGGCAGGTCAATAGGTTCGATTCGCCCGGTCTCAACAGAAAGGCGCCCCGACCATTAGTTGGCCGGGGCGCCTGTTTGTCAGTCGTAGTAGCCGCCCGAGCTTAGCTCGAAGGCTGCTGCCCTTCGATGTCAGTCGGGCCACGTTGGTCGGCGCGAATAGTACTGGCATCGAGATAGTTCTTCAGCGAATTCAGAAGATCAATAGGCACCGGGAAGATCAGGGTCGAATTCTTCTCCGCCGAGACCTCCGTCAGAGTCTGCAGGAACCGAAGCTGGATGGCGTTCGGTGAGGTCGCAATGACCTTGGCCGCATCGGCCAGCTTCTGCGAGGCCTGGAATTCACCCTCAGCGTGAATGACCTTCGACCGACGTTCACGTTCGGCCTCTGCCTGACGGGCGATAGCACGAGTCATTTCCGGCGGCAGATCGACATTCTTCACCTCGACCACCGAGACCTTCACCCCCCACGGTTCAGTCTGCTCATCGATAATGCCCTGTAACTGCGCATTGATCTTGTCCCGCTCAGCCAGCAGATCGTCAAGTTCCACCTGGCCCAGCACCGAACGCAGTGTCGTCTGCGCGATCTGTGAGGTCGCCTCAAAGAAGTTAGCAACTGAGACAACCGCCTTGTTCGCATCGACCACCTGGAAATACAACACCGCGTTGACCTGAATCGAGACGTTGTCCTTGGTGATCACGTCCTGCGGCGGGATATCATAGGTGATCACGCGCAGATCCAGACGCACCATCTTATCGATGATCGGGATCAGGATGATAAGTCCCGGCCCCTTCGCACCGATCAACCGACCGAGACGGAAAATCACGGCCCGCTCGTACTCCTTGAGCACCTTGATCATGTTGAACAACAGGATCAGAACAAAAAGGACTATTACTCCTAAGACAGGAAGAGGCATAACCACTCACCTTTCTATTTGTCGGATTCGATTTTCTTCACATTGAGAATCAGCTTGTCCATGCCGACCACTTCGACTTTATCCCCAACCGCCAGTTCCTCCCCGGCATCGACCTTCCACAGGGCACCGTCGATGTACACCATGTTATTCGTGCGCATCTGTCCGATCTTGCCGGTCATACTATCCAACCCGCCGACTGGCCGGTTACGGTGCGCCTTCACAACCAGCCAGAGCATAGCAACCGCTGTGAGTGATACGAGCACGACCACTGTAATCAGTACCGACATCGACACGCGCAAATTGGGATCCACTGTATCCACCAGCATAAGTCCTCCGAAGAAGAATGAGATCACGCCTCCCACCGTCAACAGTCCATGGCTGACTATCTTCACTTCTGCTATGAACAACACAATCGCAAGCACAATCAGCGCCAGTCCCGCGTAGTTGATCGGCAGTGTCTGGAAGGCATAGAAGGCCAGGATCAGGCTTATCGCCCCCACCACTCCGGGCAGAATCGCTCCGGGGTTGTACAACTCAATCAAAATCCCCAGGCTCCCGATCGAGAACAGGATAAACGCGATATCAGGATCTGTGATCACCTTGAGGATCTTGTGTACAAAGGAAATCTCCAGCTCCTCCAACTGCGGGTTTTCCAGCGACATCGTCTTGGTGCCCCAGGCCATCTCGATTTCTTTGCCGTGAATCTGGTCCAGAAGATCGGTCATGTCTTTGGCGATGATATCGATCACGTCCTTTTCGAGGGCCTCCCGGTCGGTGATCGATACCGAACGCCGCACGGCGTCTTCGGCCCAGTCAGCATTGCGGCCGCGACGTTCCGCCGCTGCACGTATTTGCGCCACAGCGTCATTGGTGATCTTCTCGTTCATTACCGAGTCGACATCCTGCCCACCACCGGCCACCGGATGTGCCGCCCCGATATTTGTCGTCGGTGCCATCGCCGCGAAATGCGAGACATACGTGATGTACACCCCCGCAGATCCTGCCCGCGCCCCGCTCGGCGCCACCCACACGCAGACCGGTACCGCCGAATTGAGAATATCCTGACAGATCGTCCAGGTGGGACGAGTAAATCCCCCCGGGGTATTCAGCTTGATGACCAGCAACTCAGCGCCGGCCTCCTCGGCTTCCTCGATAGCCAGTTCGACCCGATCAGAGGTCACCGCTCCAATGGCGCCCTCGACAACCAGCGTATACACCAATGGTTGCCTGTACGGCGCCCGGTCTTCGGTTACCGTCGTTATCGCGGAGTCCGCGTTCTGCGATGTATCAGGCCGGGCTTCGATAGTATCCTGGGCCAGTGCCCGAATGGCAAACGAGACAACCGGACTAAGAAGGAAAAAGGCGCTCAGGGTCAGTAGTATTACTCTTTTGGTACGCATGCTACTCCTTATACGAGTCCCCAATTCAATATGTAGTCCCGGACCGATGTATGTCAATATAAACTGCCGAGTAATCAACCGTTCTGTAGATGTTACCAGGCTCTCGCAGGAATATTCGATTCCTGCCGAAGACAGCTCGCTAATCCTTCTGCTCTATCCGTCACCTCTGAGGCAGGGAAGAATGCCAAAGGCGTTCTGCCACCTGAACATAAGCCTCAATGGGTGGCATTGGCATGACCCCTTCGGGCTCCAGCCATTCGGCTGATTTCTTCAGCAAGCTATATCCGCCGAAGAATCAATGCGGCGCCACCACTTCCACCTTGATCCGGTCAGGATCTTCGAAATACACCGCATAGGTCTCTGATCCCCCCGCATACGGATGCCGATCTTCATACAGAATCGGCACCCCGCGCTCGGACAACTGTCGCGTGATCTCATCAACATGTTCCCGTGACTCAGCGTGAAACGCAAGGTGGTTCAATCCCACTCGACAGCGATGATACCCCGGCTGCGCGAACCGCTGCTGCACTTGAACGAACACCAGATAAACCTCCCCGTGTTTCCAGCTTCGCCCCTCGTCCCATTTCTGAAACGGCTCATACCCCAGCGACTCCAGCAGCCATCCCCAGAACTCCGTCGACCTCTTCAGGTCGCTGACATAGATTTCAACATGGTGTAGTTGCCCGGCCAAACCTACCACGTCCCCTGATCATACACCGGCTCTCCATCGAGCACCGTCAGGACCACCTGTGCCTCCTCCAAACGAGTCTTGGGCAACTTGTAGATATCCTCAGACAGCACCACGAAATCCGCCGGGTAGCCCGGCATCAGATACCCGCGACAATCCGCCTGACCCGCGGCAATCGCCGGCCCCACCGTGAACGCATACACGGCCTGCGCGACCGATAACCGCTCCTCGGGATAGAACGACCGGCGGCTCCCCGGTCGCGCCCGGCGGACCGCTGCCGCAATGCCTGCCAACGGGTCCAGTGGCTCAATCGGTGCGTCGGAGCCGAAGGCCAGATCGACGTGCTTGTCTATCATGGTTCGGAACAGATATGTGTTTCTGCCGCGCTTCCCCCAGTAGGCATTCACCATGTTTATGTCCGACAGAAGCTGCTGCGGCTGCATCGAGGCCACCACATCGAGTTGACGTAACCGGGGGATATCCTTGCGCCGCACCAACTGCACATGTTCGATGCGGTGCCGTCCACCACTCTTCAGCTTGGGCGTCTTCTCTATCACCTGCAGGGCGTGGTCTACCGCCTTGTCGCCGATGGCATGGATCGCACTCGGCAACCCCAGTTTGGCTGCCGTTCTCGCCCAGCGCACCATCTGGCTGACCGGCGTCACCTCGATCCCATAGTTGTCACCGTTGTCGATATACTTGTTGAAGCAAAGCGCCGTGCGGCTGCCGAGCGCACCATCGGCGAACATCTTCACGCCGGCCACGCGCACCCAGTCGTCACCGTAGCCATAGGTGATGCCCCGTGCAGCGATTTGATCGAGCTCCCCGGCGGGGAGGTAGCTCGTGATACGAACTCCGGCCTTGCCGCGGTTTGCCAGATCGTGCACGTAGTCAAACCCTTCCATGCGGTCCATGCTGTGCACACCGGTCACACCCCGGCTGTAGGCCATCTGGAGCGCCTGCTGATACAGCTGATTCACTCGCGTCTTTGGCGGCGCACTCACCAATGGCCACACAAGCATATAGGCCGACTCG
>CAZXRO010000137.1:0-7441 GCA_964642435.1 uncultured Ignavibacteriales bacterium | reverse complement strand
TGGACGGCGATGGTGCTATCGATGATGATGAAGTCATGGTTATCGACAACGAGGGTGTGCTCACCTTCGGCGCTGGATTCAGCCCGGATTTGTTTGAGTTCATTACGTCACTGTAGATAGCAATTGCCGTGTAGTCAGACAGGTTTGATGCGGTGAGTATGCAGCCTGTCTCAGCGCAAATGGATCGGCCGTCGGACAGATTGGATGTCCGGCGGCCGTACACGGAAAACACACCGAGAGAGGGTGTCGCTGGGAGGCTTTTTGTCTCAGTCGTTGCGCGTGAAAGTCACATCCTTACAACGCCAGCATCCTTGTGACTCGAATGGCCTATCGGGGTCAATATCCTTGTCACAGAGCCACATGCATCCATCCTTGTCCAGGAACACCTGCATGGGCCGCGCTCCAGGATGAAACACGCCGCTGCCAACTTCTGGCATCTGGTTCTCGCTGGTAGCCATTGTAATCTCCTTTCGACTTGAGTAGTAGCATCTGGTGTCAGTAATTCATAGGCCTGGCGCCGGTCGCGTCGGAGCCAAGAAGGTCTATCTGTAGCTGATTCAAGTCAGCATACTTGGGATCTACGAATACGCCTGTGTTTCCCATGACGAAGATCGTGTACGATCCACTCCACACCGCCCAGCCAACCAGTGGTCGCCAGTTGATGCTTGACGCCTCAGCGTGCTCGTCCATCGACTGCTGCAGTCGATGCGTGATATCGGCACAGAGACGGGCAGCAATCTCCATCTCATCCTGCGGGACGTCACCGACAGCACGAACAATGCCACCGGCAGGAGTGAACTGGCCGGCGGCGATTACGCCCTTGAGTTCAATCAATCTGTCCAGTCCGATCATGGCTTGTCTCCTTCCTCTCTATTGTCGTCAGTCTGCGAGGAAGCGTTGCATAAACCGTGCCGAACACATCGCAGTCACGATACAATGCGCGTAAGCAGTTGGTTGAAAGTCATTTAGCGGCTGTGATCGAGAGCCATGAGGAGCATTGGGACAACTTCCCGATTGAAATAATCGGGCGAAGTTGCAATACTGAAATCGGAGGAGTCGTGCAGTATTGCACGGTCTGACACTAAGACTATCTCCGCGGTGGCATCTTCAGCCCCAGCTTCTTGATCTTGCGGTACAGCGTGGAGGGATTGACACCGATTTCCACGGCGGTCCTTTTGCGCGACCAGTTGTTCCGCTTGAGGGTCGCGATCAGAAACAGTGCCTCCATTTCAGCCATAGTGCCGGCAACCTCAACGGCCGGGATGGGACGGTCTTGGCGCAGGTAGGCCGGCAGATGCTCAGGGCGGATGATGTCATTGCCGGCGAGTACAGCGGCATGCTCAATGATGTTCTCGAGTTCGCGGATGTTTCCTGGAAAGTCATGATTGTAAAGGATGTTCATGCACGGTGTCGAGACACCGGGAACTGTTTTCTGACGGAGGCGATTGAAACGATCGACAAAGTGATCGACCAGCAACGGGATGTCCTCGCGTCGATTCTTCAGCGGTGGAACCTTGACACTCAGCACGTTGATCCGGTAGAAGAAGTCACGGCGAAACTCACCGGCGGCAACCAGTGATTCCAGGTCCTTGTTGGTTGCCGTGACTATGCGAACATCGGCCTTCTGCGGACTGGTGCTACCCAGAGGCTCGAACATCCTCTCCTGCAATACCCTCAAGAGCTTCACCTGCATGGCGGGAGAGACGTCGCCTATTTCATCGAGGAAAAGGGTGCCGCCCCCTGCAAGCGCGAACCGTCCAATGCGGTCTTTCTTGGCGTCGGTGAAGGCGCCGGCAACATAACCAAACAATTCAGACTCAAGAAGACTGTCGGGCAGTGCTCCGCAGTTGAGGGCAACGAACGGGCCATTGTGGCGCGGGCTCAGATCGTGAATAGCACGCGCTACCAGTTCTTTGCCGGTACCGCTGTCGCCGCTGATCAGTATGGTGCTTTCACTCTCGGCAAGGGAGGGAAGGATATCGAAAATCTCGCGCATTGGCTTGCTCTTGCTGAGGAATGCTGTGTTTCGTATTCCTGGTACAACTGCCGGGCCAAATTGAGGTCCCGTAGCGTTTCGATTCCGCCGACGACCTGATTGCTTCCATCACGGAGCACCGTGGCGGAGATGCTCACGGGCACACGCCTCCCGTTGACCGTCGTGACGCACACGGGACGATTGACAACCGGCTCGCTGCCGCCCATCGCCCGCTGAAGCGGGCAATTGTGCTCACACACGTTGGTCCGAAACACTTCCCAGCAATGCTTGCCGAGAGCCTCGTGGGCCGTGATTCCGGCGATCCTCTCTGCGGCCTTGTTGATGAAGGTGATCCGTCGGTCGAGATCGACCGAGAAGACCCCATCGGAGATGGAGTCAATTATCAGCGTCAGATGATTGCAAGTAACCCTCTCGGATCCGACAGACATGGTCTCAATCTCCTCTAAACAAGCTCGACGCGGTGACATTCTGCTGCAGAACCTCTCTTGATGATTGGATCAGTTACGCCGCAAAATGATTCAGCTTGACTGCAGAAATTCTGAGATAACCGACTGTGCCTGATGGCGCACGGAGGCAAAGAGCAGATTGATAGTTGCTGCTGCAAGGGGATCAGGCGGCGCCCCTATAACGCCGCCTGACAGTAACTACGCCTTCGCCAACTGCTCGTTGCGGGTAGACATGAGGTACTCCACCGCCGACTCGGCTTGCGGTGGAATGGCGTCATGGGCGATAAACTGATCGTGCAGAATCTGCATACCAATAATGTGGTTGATCAAGGCGTCTTTCTGAACCAGTGAAACAGGATCAGTATCGGTGCGATACTCCTCAATGAAGGTGTTCAGGCGGTCTGGATCGAATATGCCCGCCTGTTCTACCCTCGGGCGAGAAACGTACTGATCGAGTAATGCCTTCACGGCCTTCCGCTTGGTTGCATCGGTGTGCCCGGGAGGCGCCATGAATGCAAACTTCTGGCGCTCATAAAGCACTTTGGGCAGCAGGTGCTTCATAGCCTCGCGGAGCACATACTTCTCGGTGGCACCCTTGATTCGCATTCGTGGCGGGATGTGAATAGCAGCCTCGGCCACATAGTGATCCAGAAAAGCTGGCCGCGATTCCATGGCGTTGGCCATATCGACCCGATCGCCACCCCAATTGAGTATCTGGCATTCGAGCATGGTCTTGGACCAGGTATACTGCGCCTTGTCCAGAGGATGGCGCCCCTTGATCATCTCCGGATCCAGCGCATCGGCAATCGCGACAATCGGGTCATAGTCGCGTGTCGTTGCCTGAATGTCATCCGACAGCAGTGGACGTGCCAGCTTCAGCGTACGAATCCACGGCTGGATCCAGGATGGTGTGAACCCGCAGAGACTATCGAAGGCCGGATGGGTGGTCTCCGTCTCCGCCAGAATAGCGCCCCTAAATATGCGATTGCTCTCTTCCATGGCGGCAATCAACTGGGCCCGCTCTGCGGCCTCATGGTCGGCATAGCCATGCAGGAACATGTCACGTTTGAATGCAGGATAGCCACCAAACAACTCATCGGCTCCCTCGCCGGTCACCACAACCTTGTACCCGCATTCATGCACCCGTCGGCTCATGCACCATTTGGCGACACCGAGCGTGTTATAGAAGGTCCGCTCGGCATGCCACATGGTGTTGATATAGTTGTCGCCGTACAGACTGAGCGCATCGAGATTCAGCAACTCCTGGTCGGCACGGGTCCTTTCGGCCATCTCACGGGCAATTGACGCTTCATCGTAGGCGTCATTATCAAAACTGATCGTGAAGGCCTTGACGGGCGATTGCTGCACCGCCGAGGCCAGCCCCAGCATGGAGCAACTGTCGATACCACCGGACAGATAGCACCCGACAGGCACATCGGCCTCCAGCCGATGCGCCACTGCCTGCAGAAGCTGCGAGCGGACAACATCGGCATACTTCTCCAGGGGTATATCGGTGTTGTGGTCTTCTTCACGGGGAAACTCCAGATCCCAGTAACGCTGTTCGGCGACCTTCAGGCGATCCTTCTCACGCGTGATGATCAGCATATGACCGGGTTTGAGGGCGTGGATGTCCTCGAACGCGGTTGTTCCGGGCACCATCGTGTGCATGAGCTGGTGAATGGCACCGTGGGCGTCAAGACGACGCGGCACGCGCGGGTTGGCAAACAGCGCTTTGATCTCCGAGCCCCAGGAAACGGTGTCCTCAGTTACATGGAAGAACAGCGGCTTGATACCAAACCGATCTCGCACAAGGATCAGTCGCTCATGCCGACCATCCCAGAGAGCAAACCCGAATTCACCGCGAAGATGTCTGACAAAATCCAACCCGTAACGCTCATACAGGTGCAGCGCGATCTCGCTGTCGGACTTGGTCTGAAACACGGCACCATCGCACACCAACTCGGCGCGGATCCGCTTGTAATCATAGAATTCACCATTGCCAGTGAACACCGATTGGCCATCGGAACCGATCAATGGCTGATCACCGGTGAGCAGGTCGATGATTGACAAGCGGGCATGACCCATCGCCAGACCCTTGTCATGCTTCAGGTGGAACCCGGTCCCGTCGGGGCCACGGTGACGCAGCCGCCCAATCATGTTGTGCAGTGTGGTCTCGTCCTCATGAGCGAGCGGTCGCGCTGTGAAAAAGCCGGCAATACCACACATTACTTGATTGCCTCCGCCGTAGTGTGAATCGAGGCGGGCAGACGATCGAACCGGTTAAGCGTCGCGATCAGCAACGCCTGACGGATAAACACGGCCCCGTGAGCCTGCGTGAAGTACAGGTTGTGGTCGGTATCGTCAAGCGAAGTGGAAAGCTCATCGAGCCGCGCCAGCGGGTGGAGAACGACGGCCTCAGGCTTGAGTTGGCTGTCGCGATCCAATCGGAAGCGCGCATCGAGCGACTTGTAGCTATCGCCCAGGAAGGTAATCGAGTTCATGTAGATGATATCGAGGTCGCCCAGCACCCCGCGCACATCATTGGTCACCTCGTAGTCGATCCCCGCCTTCCGCAGCATCGGCTGAAGGATCGGACCGAGAGGATCGGCCATCTCCGAGACGATCGATATCTTGCGGATTCCCTGCTTGAACAACAGCGACATCTCCAGAAAACTGCGCACAGCGCGCATGCTGCCCGGTGTGCCGAGAATGCCCAGGTGCACCTTGTCCTCGTCGGCAACGTCAGCCTTCAACTTGGGATTCCACTTGAGTATGGCATACCAGTCGGCCATGGCCTGGGTGGGGTGTTCGCCGGTACCGTTGCCGGCGTTGATCAACGGTATCCGCAGCTTGCTGGTGATATCCTCGATGGCGTCGGTGCGCGTATGGCGCATGACGACCAGATCCCCATAAGCGTTGAGCATCTCGCCGATATCCGCCAGGGACTCACCCTTGGCGGTGCCGGTGGTGCGACCATCGGGAATGCTGATGACCTTGCCATCGAGCCGAAGCACGGCGCTCTCAAATGACAAGCGGGTGCGGGTGCTGGCCTCGAAGAAGGCCGTGATTACAATCTTGCCATCGAGCGGGTGGCTCGAGGCTATCTCGGTTGCCTCAAGCAGCGCTGCGAACTTACACAATTCCACAACGAGCTGCTTGTCAAACTGGTTCACCGACACCGTGGATCGCCCGATCAGCTTGCCGAGCTGATTCAAATCCAGGCTCTCCTCCTTCAGGAGGTTCTCCGGGTCAGGATACAGGCCCGGCGATTCGATAGGATTCTCCGGGGCCCGTTTCACGTCGATTTTCGTCTTTTCCTGATTCATTTACCATACCTTCTTTCGGGCAAAATCACGGATAAGTAGAATTATAAGGGTGAGAGCACCGATCCCGGTCAGGATCAGAGCCCCCGTTATGAGGATCGAGAAGAATGATTCCGGAAAGAGCATCATGACACAGACCCTCCCGTAGTTTCCGGATGAGCTTCATCGAGCTTCACCCAGTCAAATTTGGTCTTGGAGAAAGCCGTGGCGACGATGACAACAATCATCGAGGTTGCCGCACCGATGAGCGAGGCCGTGTACCATCCCAACTCAAAGTAGGCAATCAGTCCAAGAACCGAGCCGGACAACATACCCCATAGCGCACCGGTGGTGCTTGCCTTCTTCCAGAACAATCCGGTAGCTATCGGCCAGATGGTCGAACCGACCATGGGGCCGGCGAAGAAAAGTACCGTACCCAGCGTGCCAATCCGAGGCAGGCAGATCAGCCATGCCATCACGCCGAGCCCGATGATGATATAGGCCGAGGCCCGGCGGAGAGTCTGCTCGCTCGCTCCGGGGTTGAGCAACTTGCGGTAGATATCCTCGGTGATCAGATCGGAGGTGGCGGCCAGCAAGCTGTCGATACTGGAGGCAAGCGAGGAGAACGCCACAATAAAAACTACAATGGCGCCAATTTTCCCCAGCACGCTGGCCGCAACCAGGGGACCAACCATGTCGGGGCTGGTCACATTGATACCCAGCGCGCCGCTTGTCAGCGCAATGAACCCGGCCGCAATCGGTACCGGCAGCCAGAAGAAACCGGCCAGCATGTAGGCTCTCTTGCCCACGTCCTCCCGCATGGCAAACGCCCGCGACCACCAGACATTGCTGTGGAAGATCTCCCCTATCCCAAACAGGAGGTTATTGAAAATGGCCATCACCGCCGCCGGGAGGAGCACATTGATAAGCATCGGCCGCTCTGACACGAGATGCGTGTAGGACTGGTTGAAATCGACAAATGACAGTACACCGATACCGACTATCACGATACCGATCAGGATGATCAAACTCTGAATAAAGTCGGTACCAATGACCGCATACAGCCCGCCGAACAGCGTGTAGACCACGCACACCAGCAGGATGACGGACATGCCCACCTGGTACGGGATGCCGGCAAGTGCATTGAGCAGAATCCCACCGGCCATGCCCATGCTGATCAGCCACGTGAAGCCATAGAAAATCGAAATCGCCAGGAAGATATACCACGCGGTACGCCCGTAGCGCAGGCGGATGAAGTCTCCACTGGTGAATCCATGCGGCATGAGCTGGCGTATGCGCTTGGCCAGGGGCGCGAACAGCAGCAGCCCGAACGCCGCTGTCGAATAGGCAATCATCCCCCAAACGCCTAACTCGTACGCAAACTGGGGAGCGAGCATGGTGGTATTCGAGGTCACCCACGTGGCCATCGCGGTTGCTGCACCCAGCGCCAGCCCGACATTGCGCCCGGCCAGCATGAATCCCTCCATTGACTTGGCCTTGCGCCCCCAATACATTCCGAGCGCCACCCAGATGACACCCAGAAGGCCGAGAAGCACCCATCCGTAGTTTGCCGACAATACTGCTGATTGATGTTCCACGTTATACTCCCTGCGTCAGGTTATCCCTGAGCCTGCTCCTGCTCGCGTGTCGCCCGGCGCACACCGAGCAGAACCACGCCCACCGTGAGGACAAATACC
>CAZXRO010000136.1:0-7464 GCA_964642435.1 uncultured Ignavibacteriales bacterium | reverse complement strand
AGCATCTCTGGCACGCTCTTTCCCATGGATACCGTCGTGCGCTTCTCCGTTTCCACCGAGGATCAGGTCGAGGGCTTCCCGGTCCGCATTGGTATGCCCACCGTCGCCGACCTCAGCCCCATTGCCGAGGATCTCGATGACGACGGCTCCCAGGAAATCATCGCCGCTTCTGGCAATCGTGTCACCGTCACCGATGCCGATGGCAGCAACTGGTTGCGCGAATTCACCAACCGCACCACCTGCCCGACCTACTATGACACCGTCGGTCTCATCTATGACCCCGACACCATCAACTCTATCGGCGGCAGGGTGGAGGTACACCCCCTGAATCTCTTTGCCCGTACTCCCGGCGACATCACCGCCGGTCCGGTGGCCAACCATTTCACCGATGGTGCCTTGCCACGCAAGATCGCTGTCGCCTACCCTGCCGGTGGCGGCACCGGCTGGATCCTCACCTATCAGCCAACTGATAATGACCAGGACGGACAGGCCGATTTCTTCCTGACCCCAAAACGTACCACCGGCAAACCCATCGCCATGACCTTCGATAACGGCATCGCCTGTCTCACCGACTCAGGTATTGTTTACAATCGCTATACAATCAGCGATGCCACTTGGTACGAAACCGAACTGGCAACCCAGACCAACTGGGGCATGGCCACTATCGGCGAGGATAACTTCGTACTCGCCGGAGACCCCACTTCGTCGAGCCTCTTCGCCGTCTATGGCGGAAACATCGAGCGTTTCGATCTCGATACCCTCTACGAACTTGGCCCGACCATCGTCGATATCGATCGTGACAATGATCCCGAAATCGTCGTCGCTTCCACCGATGGCCGCATCGCCCTGGTCACCGCCGCCAAACGCGGTGGCGAGTACACCCTTACCATGTACGATCAGCAGCAATTCGATGCTACCTTCACCACGAATCCCATCGCCGCCGATATCGACGCCGACAATCGCCCCGATATACTCATCGGTGGCGTCAACAAACTCTACGCCTTCAATGAGCGCCTGATCAGCCTGGCCGACTTCCCTCTGCAGGTCTCCGACCGCTACCTGAGCACGCCCATTGCCGCTGCCCCCATTGCCGCCAACATTCGGCAGGCATCGGCGTCAAATCGCCTGGAAACCGTATTCCCATCGACCGAGGGCAGCATCTACGCCTTCGACCCCGCCCCTGTTCTCGGATTCCCGTTGCCAGTCGGCCTCGCCGGCTACGGTAGCCCCGTCTACTGGTTGGTTGATGGAACATCGGGAATGGAGGGCCGACTCAGCTATGCCGGCATCGATGGCTGGCTGTACACCTGGATAGCCGACCGCGACCAAACCCACGCCAAATGGCCTATGGCCGGCTTCGATGCCCGGGGCACCAGTCACTTCGATGCTGAGCTCCTCGGCGATCCGCAGTCGCTCGCCGGGCGACTGCCCGAAGACCAGATGTACAATTACCCGAACCCGGTGACCAGCGGATCAACCACCATTCGCTATACCCTGGGGCAGGATGCCCGCAGCGTCGACATTGCCATCTTCGACCTCTCCGGCACCGAAATCCGCCGCCTTGATGGCGTGACCTCTGCCGGTATCAATGAATTGAACTGGCCGTGCGATGGCGTCACGCCCGGCGTCTATCGTTGCATCATCGAGGCTGACTTCGATGGTACCACCGAACACGGACACTTCGACATCGCCGTGATACGATAACCGAAAGGACCACCTTCGTGCGTAAACTGCCCGTCATCTGCCTCTGCCTGCTCATCCTTCCGCTCATTGCCACAGCAGGATCGCAGTCACCGGAAATCGCAAGCGAACTGACCAGGGTGCGCTACTGCTTTGTCAACGTGTCAATGCTCGACAGCCAGAACAACGACAGCTACCTGCTCGCCGCTGCCGACTCCGATGATGAGGACAAGACTGCCACTGCGGATGCTTTCGATTACGATCGAAAATCCCCGGTCAAGGCATTCGTTCTCTCTCTGGTCGTCCCTGGGCTGGGACAATATTACTACGGAAGCCGCGCTAAACCTCTCATGTTCCTCGGTGTCGAGGCCGTATCATGGTTCTTGCATGCCTCCTGGCACGCTGATGGCAATGACCTGACCGACGACTACGAAACCTTCAACCATGTCCACTGGTCCGAAGAGCGCTATCGTACGTCCCTGGACTGGATCTACGGTGACACCTATGAGCCTAACATCTCCGAAGTTGAGATCAACCACACCCTCCCTGACACCCGGACCCAGCAGTACTATGAAATGACCGGCAAATACGGCCAGTTCGCCTGGGGATGGGATGATGCCACTCTCAACGATCGTTCATTTGATGAGTTCTCGGCCGCCAACCCACCGCCAAGAATTATCGGCGACAGCATCCCCGCGACCGCCAATCGACTGACCTATGAAACCATGCGAAACGACGCCAACAACAAGTACAATGATGCCACCAAAATGATCTACGTTGCCATGGCCAACCACCTTATCGCCGCGTTTGAGGCCTTCTTCATGACCAAGCACCTCAACTCCGAAGCCGCCAGGACAAGGGCTGACTTCGCAAGCATTAAGATCCAGGCCAAACTACGCTCGTTCTATGAGACAATGGATACGCCATACCTGGCGTTTACCTATAAGTTCTAACAGGATGTGATATGCTCAGATACTTGCTGGTTGTTGTTGTGCTCACGGGTTGTGCCACCCAGTCCCTCTTTGCTCTGGACTTGCCGCAAACACCCATTCAAACCTCCATGCTCCAGAATCTCAACATCCCTGTCCTTGCCGATGAGGATGAATGGTCTTTCGATGACGATAAGCCCGGACCAAACCTCGCAACCGATCCCGAAAGCAGCAACGACAAGTCGCTCGCCAAAACACTGCTGCTCTCAGCACTGATCCCCGGCGCCGGGGAGTACTACCTCGGCCAGAAGACAAAGGCCGGCTATTTCTTCGCAGCCGAGGCGATCACCTGGATCGGCTATGCCTCCTTTCGTACCTATGGCAACTGGAAGCGCGACGATATGGTCAAGTACGCGGAGGACTATGCCGATGCCAACCTCCAGGACAAGGACGATGAGTTCGAGGACTGGGTTGGCTTCTATGAAAGCATCGATCAGTTCAACCAACTCGGACGCGCCACCGATGACCGCCCATATTTGCCCGGCACCGATGAGTACTACTGGCGATGGGAAAGCTCCGACCAGCGATCTGTCTACCGCGATATCAAGAACTCGTACCGCAGTGCGCACCGTCGCGCTGATTTCATGATCGGCATCGCCGTTGCCAATCGCATCGTCTCTGTTATCGATTCCTGGCGCAGCTTCCGCAGAATCAAAGCCACCATCGGCGGCGATGACGGCTGGTCCTATGAACTGAGAATAGATCCCTTCTCAGACGGCGACAAAGTCAACCTGACGCTCTATCCCGGGTTCTGATCACCATGAGAATAACCTGTCTTCGAAATTCACTTCTTGCCGTCGCGGTACTAGGAACACTCCTGACAGCCTGTGGTGGCTCGGCCACCAGACCCGGCCTGGAGAAAGCTGCCATGGCCGTCCCCGCAGCCGTCGTTGTCGATGAAGTCATTGAGGGCTCCATCCTCGGAGTCAAGCTCTCCAAGCCTTGGGGACTGGCCGCTACCGACGACGGACGGCTGTTCGTCACCGACAACGGTAACCATCGCCTCATCGAATTCGACTCCAATCTCCAGCCGGCCCGCGATATCGGCGGCTTCGGCTCCGCCGAGGGCTTCTTCAATCGCCCTACCTTCATCGCTATCGATCAATCCCTCAACATCGTCGTCACCGATGAAGGCAACCGGCGTCTCTGCCGCTTCAACTCACAACTCCTGTTCGTCGAATCCATCTCCGTCTTCGACGAAGATGACCCGCTCAAGTTCGGTTACCCCTCAGGCGTTGCCCTGACAACTTACGGTGAAACGTGGGTCGGTGACCGCGACAATGACCGCATCGCCGTCTTCAACAATGTCGGGACCTTCGACCGCTTCGTTGGTGATTTCGGCTACTCCGGGGGACAGGTCATCAGCCCCGAGGCCATTCGCCTGGCGCCACGAGATATGTTCCTCGTCTGCGATGCCGGCAACGGCCGTCTGGTCCTCTATGACGAGTACGGCAACTTCGAACGCGAGTTGATAGATGACTATCTAAAGTACCCCATCTCCGCCGCCCCGACCGGGAGCGGTTGGTGGGTTATCGATGGCAGCACCGGACGCATCGTCCTTATCACCGGCAGGGGAGAAGTCCTCCATGAAATCGTTGGTCAGCCTATGGGAACCGCGCTCCCGCTCAGCCAGCCCAGCGACATCGCCCTGCTGCCAAATGACCGCCTCGCCATCGCCGATACCGGCAATGATCGCATTCTCATCTGCAAGATCGTCCGCGAACAGGAATAGCCATCCGTGTGCCCCGGCTGGTCAAAAGGTGCCACCTTCGCCGCCGCCCTGCTCGGTTGCCTGTGTCTCCCCGCGCCATCCAACGCTGCCCCGAGTCGCACCCTTCTGGTCGGTGAGGACATCCCCGAACTGCTGTTCGTCGGCTCGCACTTCATTTTCCAAAACTCCGACACCGCCTGGCTCAACTCGGCACCCCTGACACGCGGCACCGATTACCGCTTCGACAATACCCTCGGTGCCTTCGATCTCCGCGCACTGAAACACACCGACACCGACACCTTGCTGATCGTCTATCACCCTCTTCCGGCGTGGGTCCCCCGACTCACACAGATCCCGACCGATCGATCAGAACCCCAACCAGCCCCCACACTCGACCCTCAATCTCAGCGTGGACCACCCACAGCTTCACCCGCTACCACTGATGTCGTCTTTTCAGGTGCCAAGTCATTCCGCTTCACCAGCGCCTCGCGCGGCACCTCGGAGTTCAACCAGTCGCTCGACATGTCCATCGCCGGTGATCTCGCCCCCGGCGTCAGCATCCGAGGAAGCATCTCGGATCGTGGCTACGATCCCGTCTATGGCACCGCCAACAGCCAGCTCGATGAGCTCGACAAAGTCAATCTGAGCCTGACCTCGCCTCATGTCAACGCCCGTATCGGCGACCTTGCAGTCCCATCACTGACAGCGCAGCGCTTCACGCGTACCAAACGTATCTCCGGGGTTACCGCCGGCTATCAAGACAAATACCTGAGTATCGCCGCCCTTGCCGCCCGCCCCCGCGGACGCTTCACAACCGCAAGCTTCCAGGGAATCGACAATGTGCAGGGACCCTATACGATCACCCCCGATGGCGCCCCGGCACCGATCGTACCCGGCTCCGAGACCGTCTGGCTCAATGGTCGGCAGCTCGCCCGCGGTGGAAGCAAAGACTACACCATGGACTATCCCGCAGGACGCATCACCTTCACCACCGACCATCCCATCGACGGCCGAAGCCGCATTGAGATCGACTATGAACCCCAATCCACTGCCTATCGCGGTGAACTGTACTCGACCGCTGCCGCAACAGCGTGGCTCGACTCCGCCGTCAACCTCGCCGTCACTTTCACCCGCGAGGGGGACGACTCCCGCGAACCGATCGCCGGTGCCCTCACCAATGCCGACCGTGAACTCTTGCAGCAGGTCGGCGACTCTGCATCGCTCGCTGTTCGATCCGGCATCACGGCCGACACCAATGGAGCATACATCCTGGTAGTGGACAGCCTGCCCGACTCCGTCTTCACCTATTTCGGAGCGGGGGAGGGGGACTACGCCGTGCAGTTCAGCTTCGTCGGCGATGGCAACGGATCCTATCGCTTCATCGGCGGACAGGAATACCGTTTCGTCGGTGACAATCAAGGCGATTATGCCCCCGTCATTCTCCTGAAGGCTCCCGAGCGTCTCGACCTGACCACAGCGCATCTCACGCTCGCCCCCGCAAGATTCGGCGTGCTCACGGCCTCCGTGGAGTACTCCTCCCGCGACCGCAACCTGCTCTCGGACCTCAATGACAACGACAACTCCGCCTCGTTGCTCGAACTCACCTACACCTATGACTGGATGTGGAAGGGGCAACAGAGTCGGGTTGCCTTCCGCACGCTGGTCCTTGAACCCGAGTTCGCCAATCGCAACCGTATCGACAGCGCCGACTTCTCACGCCGATTTCACCTGCCGGATACCTCATCACTCAACACGACCCGGCGGCTGCACGAGGCGAGCCTCACGCTGACACCGAGTCCTCGTGTCCAGTTCGTACCGGCCTTCTCGCATCTGAGCTACGACAATCGCTTCACCGCTAACCGAGTGGAGGCGCGTGTCTCGGTCACACCCTGGACGGGTTCGATGCTCAACACCACCGGCTATCTCGTTCGCAGCGATCGTGATTCTCTGCACAGCGACATCACCGGCCGGGTCGATGGCCTGACCACCAGCACCGAGATCAATCTGCGACGAGGGGGGATACTATCTGCAAGGCATCACTTCGACCAACGTGAGAACAACTACCACGGAGCCGCCCGGGGCACCCGCTTCCACGCCGCCGATGCCTCCTGGAGGCTGGCTCCGCTCGTACTGTCCGCCGAGTACTTCGCCGAGGATACTCTCGCTACCGGATGGCAGGACAACCTCAACCGCCTCCGCCTGACCACCCGCGCCAGTGGCGCGCTACGCAAACTCACCTACGACGTGCGCCTGACCTGGCAACACCTCGATCAGCTCTCCGTTGCCGACCGTCCCGGCTATGAGGAATCGTCGCTCCTGGCCCGACTCGGCGGCGCTTTCCGTGACCCCACACGTCGCGTCAGCCTCGAAACCGACTACCTCGTCTCCGAGGAAACCCGTAACGCCCGCGGCATCACCTACCTGGAGGTCGAGCCCGGTACCGGTGACTATCTTTTCGAGGATGGTCGCTATGTCCCGGATCCGGAGGGTAACTTCGTGCAAATCGAGGAACTCCTTTCCGACACCGAGCGCGTCCGGCGCGGTGAAAAATCATTCCACTTCAGTCGCGAGTGGACCCCACTCACCATTCGCTTTGACTCGCGCATCGAGGAAGAACTCCTTGCAGGGGGCTCCCGCTCCTGGCTGTGGACCCTGCCCTTCTTCTCCGATCCCGATCAACCCTATCTCTATTATCTCCGCCGTTATGATACCGAACTGCGCGCAGTACCCATCGCGGGCATCCACCTGCTCACCGCCAGGTGGCAGGATGCGCGAACCATCCGCCGCATAACCGGCCAGGATCGCACCAGCTACAACCGCACCTTCAGTCTCATGCTCAAGCAACGGGTCAACCAGTGGTTCCTCGAACAGGAGGGCCAAAGATTCGAGACCCAGCGTGATACCTACTACAACAGCGGTGCCGACATCACCGGCTATCAACTCGCCGGGCGCATCCGAAGAGTGATTGCTGCGGGTGAACTCTCAACCCGGCTGCGCTATCGCACCGCCCAAACCGGCGCCGCTATTCGTCGTTCAAGAGATAGACCATGCCAAGATACCAGTCGGCCTGCTCCATATACAGGT
>CAZXRO010000135.1:0-7523 GCA_964642435.1 uncultured Ignavibacteriales bacterium | reverse complement strand
TGGGGGTGTACAATCTGGTAGTGATGAGAAAGTTATATCTGGCATGTGCAATGGTGCTGGTGGCCGGGCTGGCCGTGGCGGGGACATTGAAGATGGTTGGCTCGGATACGCTGGTGCGTCTGGGTCAGCGTCTGGCCTCGGCGTATATGCAGTTGCACGAGGGGGTGAATATCAAGGTATCGGGTGGTGGCTCGTCCACCGGGTTCGAGGCACTGATACGCGGTGAGGCGGATATCTGTGAGGCCTCGCGTGATATGGGTCCGTTGGAGTACGCGTATGCGGAGGATCGCGGGGTCAGGCCGTACCGGGTTCCGATTGCGCGCGACGGGGTGGTCGTGTATGTTCATCCGGAGAACCCGCTGACGGGGTTGTCGATCGATCAGCTCAAGGCGGTCTTCACCGGCAGGGTGCGGAATTTTGCCGAGGTTGGCGGGGCGGACCTGGCGATAACGGTGTACGGGCGGGACAACAACTCGGGCACGTACTTTTTCTTTAAGCAGAATGTGTTGAACTATGGGCCTTACAGTCCGGATGTCGTGGAATTGCCCTCGACGGCGAGTGTGGTGAACGCGGTGGCGAAGGATCGCAATGGAATTGGTTATGGGGGGATTGCGTGGTCTGGTGAGGCCAAGCGGGTGGCGGTGAGTATCAGCGATGAGGCGCCGGCGGTGCCGCCGACCCCGGAGAGTGTGGCCTCCGGTGAGTATCCGTTGTCGCGGTATCTGTACTGGTACACCGACGGGGAGCCGACGGGCGAGGTGAAGGGGTTGATCAACTGGGTGTTGAGTGCGGAGGGGCGAGAGGTGACAGAGCAGGCGGGGTATGTGCCGTTGACAGAGCGCCAGGCTGAGGCGAATATGGTACCGTAGGGGGTGCTGAGCGGGGCTCAGGACTCGGTATTCAGGCCGAGTTTCTTGATTTTCTTGTACAGGTGAGAGCGTTCGATGCCCAGTTCACGGGCGGTGTCGGTCATATTGCCGTTGTTGCGTGAGATGGCGGCCTTAATGAAGTCGCGTTCGAAATTGTCGAGGGCATCCTTGAGGCTGGCCGGGGTGTCGATGTGGCTGCCGGGGAGCAGGGAGTCGACGAGGTCGGAGTCGACGCGCGTGCCGGTGGTGTGGATATTGACGCGCTCCATGAGGTTCTTAAGCTCGCGGGTATTTCCGGGGAACTGGTAGCGCCTCAGTCGGCGGAGGGCGGAGTCGGTGAGGGTTCGCGGCGGTGATTTTGTCTCGGCGGCAAAGCGGGCGAGGAAGTATCGGGCGAGCAGGGGGATATCCTCGGGGCGTTCGCGAAGCGGGGGGAGGTTGATCTGGACAACATTGAGGCGGTAGAGAAGGTCCTGCCGGAAGGTATGTTCGGCGACCATGCGATCGATGTCGCGGTTGGTGGCGGCGATGACATTGCCCTGGATGTCGATGGGGGTTTCCGAACCGACGGGGGTGACTTTCTGTGATTCGATAACGCGGAGGATCTTGGCCTGTGCGGCGGGTGGCATGTCGCCGATTTCATCGAGGAAGATGGTGCCGCCGGAGGCCTGGGCGAAGTAGCCGGTGCGGCTTTTTCGTGCTCCGGTGAAGGCGCCGGCGGTGTGGCCGAAGAGTTCGGCCTCGATGAGTTCGGCGGGGAGGGCGGCGCAGTTGACGGCGACGAAGGGGCCCTCGGCGAAGCGGCTGTAGCGATGGATCATGTGTGCGATGAGTTCCTTGCCGGTGCCGTTTTCGCCGGTGATGAGAAAGCGGGTGGCCTTTGGGGCGGAGCGCAGGACGGCGTTCTTGAGGTCTGTGACGGCGGGAGACTCGCCGATGAACTCACCGTAGACCTGGCGTGTGAGGCGGTCTTTCTCGGAGAGGAGGCTGGTGGTACGTTGGGCGTTGTCGATAGTGATGAGGACGCGATCGAGGGAGAGGGGTTTTTCGATGAAGTCCCAGGCGCCGGCGCGGATGGCCTCGACGGCGGTGTCGATGTCGGCGTGGCCGGAGATCATGACGACAATCTGTCGGCTGTCGCGGGCGAGGATGGCCTTGAGCAGGTCGACGCCGTGGCCATCGGGCAGCCGAACATCGAGCAGGATGACATCGAACCCCTGGTCAACCATAGCGGCTCCGTCGGCGAAGGTAGCGGCGGTGCCGACCTGGTGGCCGCGTCGGGTGAGGGCGCCGGAGAGGGAGTCGCGGATAGTTTGTTCATCATCGATTATGAGAATGGTTGCCATAGCCGTGGGTACCTATTGTGGCAGGGTGATATCGACCCGCGCGCCGTGCTCGCGGGTGTTGCTGAGAGTGATTTCGCCGCCGTGGTCATGTACGATGCGATAGGAGATGACCAGGCCGAGGCCGGAGCCGCCGGGTTTGGTGGAGTCGAATGGTTCGAAGGGGCGTTCGAGTTTGGTCTCGGAGAATCCCGGCCCGGAGTCCTGAACGGTGATATGGGCATTGGTGCCGTTGTCGGTGAAGGAGACGTCTACGCGGGCGTCGGGGTGGCTTTCGAGGCTGTTCTTGATGAGGTTGACGAGCACCTGGAGGATGGCCTCGGGGTCGAGCCGGAGTTGTTCGCGGCGGCAGCTGTTGGCGATGTGGAGGCGTCCGCTTTCGGTTTCGGGGCGATAGAGGCCCTCGAGCGAGGAGACCAGTCCGGGGGTGCTGACGCGTCGGACATCGGGGCTGGGCATGCGGGCGAAGCGGGTGAAGCTCTCGATAAGTTTGGCGAGGCGGTTGACCTCCTGCTTGATGGTGGAGGTGGTTTCCTCGAGGATGCGTTCGAAGTGCGGCTGTCCTTCTTTGTAGGATCGCCTGAGGTCTTCGGCGCTGATGGCGATGGGGGTGAGGGGGTTTTTGATTTCGTGGGCGATGCGCCGTCCGACCTCGCGCCAGGCGGCGAGCTTTTCGGTCGTGGCGAGTCGTTTTTGCAGGTCGGTCAGGCGCACCATCATCTCGGAGATGGAGTCGGCCAGTTGTGAGAACTCGCCTTCCTCGTAGGCCATGACGGGGGTGGTAAAGTCCCCCTCAGCGACACGGGCGGTAGCGCCGACGAGGTTGTCGATCTCGCGGCGGGCGCGGTTGGTGATGACAATGCTGAGTATGACGGCGAGGCCGATGGAGATGACGGCGACAATACCGGTGACGGAGAGCAGGGAGACCAGCACCGGCCGTTGTGAGCTGGGGGAGAATTCGGCGAGCAGCAAATAGCCGGCATCGACAGACCCGGAGAGCACCGCCTGGTGGGTGCCGGCGATATCATAGAGCTGGCCGGGTTTCATGCGTGACTGGACCATTGCGGTGTCGGGGGCGATGATCAACTGGACGCGGGTATCGAGCAGATCTCCGATCTGGCTGATGATGCTGGAGTCGAGGTGGCGTCCGGTGTACAGGGCGTAGCTGCCGATCGGCAGGTAGCGGACAAGGGCGGCGTGGGGGCCGCGGTGGTCGTATTCGAGGTTGGCGAAGGTCATGATGGAGTCGCGGGGTCTGCCGGGGGGCAGCGCCATGTATTCACCGAGCAGTCCGGGTCGGGTGGTGCTGATAACCTCGCCGGTGCTGTCGAGTAGCTCGGCGAAGGAGAGGTTGTAGGGTCGCAAGTCGGGCAGGGCGGTGATCGCCCTGCCGGCGGAGGTCAGTCCGAGGGTGCGCTGGAATTCCGGGCTGGAGGCGAATTCGACGGCATCGCGGGCGATCTGACGCCGGTAGGTTTCCTCGAAGGCCTCGAACTTGGTGAGGCGGTCGCGGGCCTGGCGGCGGTCGGCTTGCTCTGCCTCGCGGACGGCGTAGAAGTAGATCACGGACATAATCAACAACGGTGGCAGCAGGGCGACCGCGACGAGGTACAGACGGATGCGTCCGGTATAGGTCATGGATTGATTCCCCCCTGGGTGGTTTGCGTGCTGGCCGGGAGCAGGAGTCGCTCCAGTGAGGAGAACACGGGTCGGCCAGAGTTATCGAAACGGAAATTGACGATATTGGGGCGGCTGTGGAAGTACAGTCGCGGACGGAACAGGGCGAAGACGCCGAGGTCGGCGGACAGTCGTTGTGCGGCCAGGCGAGCGTAGGCAATGCGGCCAGTGTGGTCGGGAGCATCGGCAGCAGCCTGCAGGTAGCGATCGACCAGGTCGAGCGCCTCGACATGGGCCGGGTGGTTGCTGTTCATTTGCCGCAGTGTCTTCAGGATGGAGTGCAGGGGCGTGAGCAGATCGCCGAGCGGGGCATCGATCCAGGCGATACTGAGGTCGGCCTCGGATGATTCGCGGCCAGTCAGCAGGGTGGATGAGACGCGGTCCCGCGCGAGAACATCGACAAACAGCAATCCGGTGCGTTCGAGCGACGGGTCATCGACAGCGAGGCGTACCTCGCGGACGGAGGGGTTGATCTGGCCGAGCAACTGCCGACCACGCCGGGGATCGTATGGATAGGGGCGGGGGCAGTTGGCGCTGTCGAGCATGAGGCAATTGAGGGGCAGGACACGGTCGCCGGGAAAGACAAGCGAGAGGCGTTCGGCGCTGAAGCGGTAGTACAGCGAGGTGGACAGTCGGGTTTCGGCGTTGACCGCCCGCGAGAGGTTGGGTATCAGGACGGCGATATATGGGGCGGGGCTGCTGAGTTGGTGCAGGTTGTCCATGGCGGTGCCCTGGTCACGGTAGCTGAGGAAAGCATCGATCATCTCGAACTGGAGACTGGTGATGGCATCGATGAACGGGATGGAATCGATGAGTATGACATTGGCGCCGGACTGGGTGGTGAGGGTGATGTGCTCACCGGATGCGCGTTGTTCTGAATCGCCGTTGGGCGAGGGGCGGTGCCGGGCCTGGACGACGGCGGGGACGGCTATGGTGAGGGTGGCATTGCTGTCGATCAGCGCCGGCTGGATGATGGCGCGACAACTGTCGAGCGGGAGACTGGGCATGGGGCCGGAATGAGAATGACTGTAACTGATCCCGGGCAGGGATTGTTGGATGGTCCCGGTTGTCAGGGTGTCGGTGTCGCAGAGGATGTGAAACCGGCAGCCGGGGTATATGGCGGACTCGGTGCCGGCGCCGAAGTAGAATCGATCCAGCTTGTGCTGGAGGATAGGGGCTTCGAGGGCGGCACAGGTCGTCACGATGGTCAGACAGAGCACGGCGATGACCAGCAGTGGCGGCAGCGATTGTATAAGTCGTTGTGACATGGACACCTCTAAAGAGTTATACAATCAATGGCGGTGATTGGCGGGGCACAAGCGATTTTTGGACGGGCTATTGTGTCAATTATGACACACATAAGCTGTTGATGTTCAGCCGCATACGCGGATCTATGAGATAATGTGTCAAGTATGCCACAGATGTTGTGGTTCCAGATGTCCGTTCGCATCGGTAAGTGTTTGGTGCGCAGGTAGTTAGTGGTTATGGCATGTTTGTTGTTAAGGTATTGCTCGACGTTCAGAAACCCTCTTTTGAAAGGAGCGATACAATGACAATGCGAAAGAGAATTGGACTGATAGCGGCGGTGTTCGCTGCGATGGCGCTGTTTGTGGCGTGCGATGATAGTGCGGACAAGCAGCAGGGGCGTGTGATGGATGAGATCGTGGACAGCCTGGCCTCGGCGGTGGCGACAAATGTCAAGGCGGCGAAGGGGCCGAAGGAGGTAGTGGCCTCGTTTGATGTCGCGGTGGAGAGCGGGGCTGAGTCGGGAATGGTCCCGGTGGCCGACACCGGCGCGCTGGAGGTGCTGGCCCAGATGCGGGATATGGTGGTGGTGGGGAACCATGCCTATGTGGTATTTGGCGGCGGACTGGTGATATATGATTTCCAGACCGAGTCGCACGAGCGGATCGACCATCCTGAGGTGCTCACTTCGGTGGCGCTCAAGGACGGGGAGATTTATGTGGGTGGCGAGCATCTGTTCCGGCTTGAGGAACTGGAGCTGGTGCCGGTGGAGATCGAATTGGAGGGGATGGTGACCGAGCTGTACGGCTGGGAGTACCGCTTGATGATCGGCACTGACTGTGGGCTGTACCAGTGGTCCGAGCTGGGCCTGGAGCGGCTGGCTGAGGATGTGACGGTCCGAGCGATGACCTCCGATGGCAGCGGGCTGTGGGTGGGCACCGATGGAGACGGGCTGTACCGTTGGGATGGCCGGCTGTTCAAACAGCGGTACCTTCGCCGCGACCCGCACCTGTGGGATACGGTCACGGCGCTGGCATACAACTACGGCCACCTGTATGTGGGCAGCAATGCGGGGCTGCATATTTTCGATGGTGGCAGTTGGCAGACCGTGGACACCTCGGCGGGGTTGCCATCGCTGGCGGTCAATTCGATTGATGCCTCGGAGTGGGTGGTGTATATTGCGACAAGTCGGGGTGTGACCTCGTATTTCAACGGCGATTTCATGCCGATCGATCGGCTGAGTGCGGTTGAGGCGAATGTGGTTCGTCGTCGAGGCGAGGTGTTGCTGGCGGCGACCGATTACGAGGGTTTGATAGCGCACACGAAACTTCGGACACGCACGATTGTCGAGCCCGTATCCGAGATTTGCCGCGAGTTGATTACCCTGGCGTTCTGAGAGCAGACCGCTACACGCGCATGGCAGTGCCTCCTGTGAGGGGGGCATTGCCCAGCGCTTTGGATTGCAGGCTGTGAGCCGTTCACCGACCGCACGGAAGGGGTTTAATAAGATGATTCGTTTTTCCCGTCGCAGAAATCTGGTGTTAACCTGGGGGGCTGCTGTGATGACAGTCATCCTGACGATGGCCGTGGTACTGGTGGCGCAGCAGGGGAGCCAGGCTCCGGATGTTGAGGTGAGGGTCAATTCGGTATCGCCCCGGCAGGAGCATGACCGCAGGGAGAATATCACGCTCACATTCAGCAATGATTTGGCCTTGCCGGACAGTGTCGGCATGGTGTTGAGCGAGCCGCCGGTGAGCATCACGCCGCCGATTGCCGGTGAGGTGCGTTGGGTTGATGCGCGGACACTTCGGATCTTCCCTGAGCAGGTACTGGCGCCGGCGACCGAGTACGAGTTGAAGGTGCTGGCTGACCGGATGGACCACCCGGTCAACCGAATGGCGGGGGATACGACGATCGCGTTCCATACTCCGTGGCTTTCGGTGATACACGGGGATCACGGGGTGCGGGCGGAAAAGTCGATGGCGGACCATGTGCGGCTGGTGTTCACGTTGTCATTCAACTACGAGGTAGATGATGAGAGGCTGGAGCGGCATGTTTCGATTCGGGGGGATGACAACGCGGCCATGCGGGAGCCGAAGTTTGACGTCGTGACGGGCAGTTCGGCGAGTCGGCAGCCGCGGCGAGCGACCGTGCCCGGCGAGGAGATGTTGCCGGGGCATTCCGGCAAGGTGTACGAGGTGGTGACGGAACCGTTGCCGATACGGGACAAGCCGCAGCAGTATACGCTTCGGCTGGAACCGGGTCTTGCCTGTGAAGGGTGCGGGCGGGGTATGCCGGTGGAGTTTACGCTGGGTGGACAGGTACGGGGCAGCGAACCCCTGGTTGTACAGCGCGTGGTGCCACGGGTTGAGGGGATGCGGGGGGTGAT
>CAZXRO010000134.1:0-7541 GCA_964642435.1 uncultured Ignavibacteriales bacterium | reverse complement strand
CACAGCATACTCTACCGTGCTTTCACGACCAGTGCAGATCGCCGTCGTCGGCCTCGAACAGGAGGAGTGGATCGACATCGACCACCGCCTCAGCCTCGGGTTCGACAAAGACCAGTTCTATACGCCCCGCTTCGTTGAGATCATCCGATTGCCCGTCCACCAGCGATGGCGCGAGAAACTAAACTCCGACAAGTACCTCATCATGCCCGAAGCCTTCGTCTGCCGCGAGGACTACATCGTCCGCATGACCTTCCCGGGCATTAACCAAACCGATTCGCTCTCAGGAATCTGCTGGTACGACGACAAGAAAGAAAAGTGGGTCTGGCTCGACAATGCCTGGAATTCCGAACGACGCGCCTTCACCGCCAAATCCAAAGGGGGTGGATTCTTTGGTGCCATCCATGACCTCGACCCGCCGCGTGTCCGCCCCATCACTATTCACTCCGGTTTCCGCACCCGTGATCCCATGCAGGAACTGCGATTTGTCGTCGATGACACTCTCTCCGGCATTGCCGATGACCGCAATTTCGAAATCACCCTCGATGGCGAATGGCTGATCCCGGAATACGACTACGAAAGCCACGTGCTGCGTACCTGGCCCAACTCCCCGATGTCCAAGGGAATCCACCGCCTCACCATCGTGGCTACCGACCGCGCCGGCAACCGAACAGAACAAACCTACGAATTCAGCGTTATGTAGTCAGAGGAACCGACAGCCGCCCCAATAAGGCAATTGCAGCGTGTTTATACCGATCAAAGACGACCAGCCAACCATCCGCAAACCGTATGTGACGGTTGGCCTGATTGTCCTCAACACCGTAATATTCCTCTATGCCTGGTCACTCGGTGCACGAGATTTCCAGATCTTCACGATCGAATGGGGCTACATCCCCTACGAACTGGTGACATCAACCGAACTGACCCCCCAGATCGCCACCGAGCCATGGGTCACCGCCTTCACCTCCATGTTCATGCACGGCGGTTGGATGCACTTGATCGGCAACATGCTCTTCTTGTGGATCTATGGAAACAATATCGAGGACTATTTCGGCCCGGTCCTGTTCATCGTCTTTTACATTCTCTCCGGCCTCGCCGCGATTACCCTGTACACCCTCTTCGGTCCTCACTCGCAAATACCACTCGTCGGCGCCTCTGGAGCCATCGCCGGCATCATGGGAGGGTATATGGTCCTGCATCCAAAGGCCCGCATTACCATTCTCATGATCTTCTTCTTCATCCAGTTCCTGCACCTGCCGGCCAAGGTCGTCCTCGGCTTCTGGTTCGTCTACCAACTCCTGATGTCGGTGATGGGAGGCACCACCGGCGGGGGAGTGGCCTGGATGGCCCACGTCGGCGGCTTCGTCTTCGGCTATGCTGTCCTGTGGATCCTGCTCAAGATTCGCGGCAAGGGCAATATCGGCGGCGGCCGCTCCTCCGGCGACCGCCAACAGGTCTACCGCATGCAGTGGTAAATAGCCCCAATTCCTCTATAGCAGGGGCGCCCCCCGTTTGGAAGGCGCCCCGAATCTTCACACTACAGAAGATGTAACATACAAGTCCTGCGGCTTCACAACCGATCCAAACTTCTCCGTGAGCTTCTGAAGGCCCTGCTTCTGCTCTTTGAGCAAATCAAAGAAACGCTCCGGAATACCCTCCTCACTCCGGAAGGCCTCATCCTGCAACTCTATACGCTTAATGATGTTGTCCACGTAGATCGAGAACTGCATCGTGTACATATCCTCGGAGTAATCCTTGTCGATTATCTCCTTGAAGAGCTTCTTCAAATCCTCATACTTCGGCAGATACCCGATCGGCGTATCAAGAGTCTCTACTTCGCCGTGGACGAAACGATCCAACCAACTCAGCCACACCGGAACATCCCGCTTCTCACCAAGAAGGCCCGAACCGGAACCGCCACGATTCTCGTGCGTCAAAAAGAAATTCAACCCGGCAATGATCGGCCTGCCTTCATCACTGAACCGGGAGCTGTTGAAAAACTTGAACTGAGCATCCATGTAGTCAGCCAATGAGCCGGGTATGAACGGCGCATTGGCCCACGGCTGACGCTTCACTCCCGTGGCACCAACCTCGGTCGCTGTTGCCTGAGACACAATCGAGGCACCAATCACCACGCCACTGTCGGCATCCTTCGACACCCAGATCGGAGGCATCGTGTCGGCATCACGACCCGAATACGTGAACACTTTCACCTTGGCCCCTTCCGGGCTTTCGCCAACCTCCCTGTTGTAGGTGTCTATCTGGTCGCAGCGAAGCGTACAACGGGCATTCGGATGCGAAATCGGAATCGGCCTGCCATCAGCATCGGTCTTGCCTTCGAACCACTCGCCCTGGAAATTGAAGCCCCGCTTCGGGTGCTCCTCACCATTACCCGACCAGTGCGGCACACCCTTCTCGTCGATCAGTACGTTCGACCAGATAACCTCGCTGCCTTCCTCACGAAGCACCTTCATCAGGTGCGGGTCACCTTCGCGGTTCACATCGGCCACGATACCAAAAATACCGTGCTCAGGGTTCACTGCCCGGCAGTCCCCGTGCTCGTCAACCCAAATCTGGGCCAGATCGTCACCAACAAAATCAGTACCAGCCATTGCGCTTGTCGTCTTGCCACAGCCCGAGGGCGCCGCACCCGCAAAGTATGTCACTCGACCACCCGGACCCTTCATGCCCGTAACAAACATGTGCTCAGACAGCTCCTCACCATGACGGTAGTAGGTGCAATAATCAACTGCGAATCGGTGGTTACCCTTCTTCAAAAGCAGCGTGTTGCCGGCATAGGTGCAGAACGTCGAAAACGTTGTCTGCCAACTGCGGTCCATCAGTATCCGCGCGTTCGGCAAATCCTCCGGACGGTTCTGACCTTCCGAGTGCACGTTCGTAAAGAATATCCCCTTGCGATCCACCTCGGCATCGAAATCCTCGTAACAATTCCGATACAGCAGATCACCCGAATGCATCACGTAGGTCGATGATGACATCTCAATCGCCGGAACCGAACCGACAGCGCCTATCGGACCACGACTAAAAAACCCGATCATCATGACCTTGTCAGACATGATCCCCGGCATATGCTCGCGAACATACTCCATCGCCTCAGAGCGTACCATCTTCTTCGCCAGCGGACTCAGCCTCTCATCCTCATTGGCAATGTAGAACGTCTGATTGACCAGACGACCTTGCTCCTGCGGAAGATCGAAATGGATCGTGTGACCCTTTATCGCCAGCGGCTTCTCCTCGCCCTTCTGCAACGAATACTCGCGAACCCACTGCCGGTCCTCTGCCGTACCCGTGTCAATGAAAACCCGCCTCGGCTTGCACATCGCAATCGCATTCGCAATCTTCAGACGCGCTTCCTTATTCTTGACCTTCGATAACTTCGCCAATGTCTCCTTGTCCAGGGTCCGCTCAAAAAGAGCATCGGCCGCCTCATTCGACGTAACACCGCCGATAACGGCGAGAATGTCTTCACCTCTTTTTAGTCTTAGTAATGACATCGATAATGTCCTGTTTTATGGGTTAATAATAGGTACCTACTATGCATTCCTGTTAACGGAACGTAGCCTCTGCTTACATCCCGGTGTCAACCGATGTCGCCAACCAGTCAGCGACTCTGCGTGACACCAACTATGGTCTATCCACCTGCCCCATCCAACTACAACAGCAGCGTCAGGAAAACACCCGCTGCAACCGCCGAACCGATAACCCCCGCCACATTCGGCCCCATCGCCGGCATCAGCGGGTTTACCCGGCCATTGGTCTCATCGGAGACAAACTGCTGTACCACCCGTGCAGCCATCGGTACCGCCGATACGCCAGCTGCACCGATACACGGATTAATCTTATGAGACAAAAACAAATTCAAAATCTTAGCGAAAATAATCCCGCCGGCCGTTGAAAACGAAAACGCCACCGCGCCCAGTACCAGGATCAGAAGCGTCTGGTACGTCAGAAAATGCGCCGCATCCATTGTCGCACCGACCGACAACCCCAGAAAGATCGTGACAATGTCAATCAACGCCCCACCGGCTGTCTTCTTAAGCCGTTCCGTGACTCCGCACTCGCGAAGCAGATTCCCGAACATCAACAGCCCGATCAGCGGCGCCGCCGAGGGAATCGCCAACGAGGCCACAATCCCCGTGACGATAGGGAAGAGGATCACCGCCGTCTTGGACACCGGCCTGGCCTGCGGCATGTCAATTGCCCGCTCTTGCTTCGTCGTCAGCATACGCATGATCGGCGGCTGGATGATCGGCACCAGCGACATGTAGCTGTAAGCCGCAACCGCAATCGGTCCCAGCAGGTGCGGCGCCAGCTGGCTGGCCAGGAAAATACTGGTCGGCCCGTCAGCCCCACCGATAATGCCAATACTCGCCGCTTCCCTCGCAGTGAACCCCATCAGGTAGAACGCCCCCAGCGCTGCCACGAAAATCCCTAACTGCGCCGAAGCTCCCAGAAGAAACGTCAACGGTCGCCCCAGCAACGGCCGGAAGTCTGTCAGCACCCCGACACCCAGAAAAATGATCGGCGGCAGCAACTCCGTCTTGATACCGGCATTGTAGATCAGGGCCATGATCCCCTCACCGTATGAACCCATCTCCGCCAGCGGGAGATTCGCCAGAATCGTCCCGAATCCGATTGGTATCAGCAGCAACGGTTCGTACTTCTTGGCAATCGCCAGGTAGATCAGCACGCCCGCTATCACAAACATCACCCAGTTGCCCCAGCCGAGGTGCGCAAAGCCGGATTTACTCACAAGCTCTAAGAATGTCTCCATATGCCCGGCTTCCTTATGATATGGTCAGGATGGGTTTGCTCTGATCTATCTCGTCTCCTATCTCAACATTGACCGAACTTACCTTGCCTGCAACGGGACTCTTGATATCGTGGCGCGCCTTCATCGCCTCGATCCCAGCGACAACCTGACCCTCGCTGACCGAATCGCCAACCTTGACCATGATATCAACCACCTCGACTGTTCCCGCAAACGTCGAATACACCGGCGTCCCGTTGGAACTGGCCGGGGCTGTCGCTGTGGCCGACGGTGCCGCCGCCGTCGATGCACCACCGCCGTTCGCCGGCTCAACCGTCACCATGAACGTGCGCGCTACTCCGTTTTCTTCAACCGTGCAACGCGAGGTCATCGGACCCGAAATCGCCGGCGCCGCAACAGGAACAGCCTGCGCCGCCGCCGCTCCTTCCGGCTTGGCCTTGATGTCCTCCGGCTTCTTCTTCAACGGAATATCAATCTTGGCCTTGCCCGTCAAAAGACGAATCCCCTCATTGAGCTCCATCTTCTTGCCCGGCACCATCGCCGCCACCACCAAAAAGATGTTCTTGTCTGTCGGTTCAATCCCGCGCTCCTCAAGCGCTTTGCGTGCCGTCGGAATATTGTTCGGTGCCGCCTCCAGCGGATCACCCGTAAACGGCTTCATCCCCAGCTGCTCCTCGGCCAACTTGACCACCTGCGGATCGGGCGGCAGCGGCGTCTTGCCGAAATAGCCCAGCACCGCCTTGCCATAACCGTCATTGATCTTCTCCCAGCGACCATACAGCACGTTGTTAAACGCCTGCAGCCAGTATTGCTGCGAACCCGGCGTCACCGAGGTCCACGCGCCTCCGGCCTCCACCACCACCGGGAACTCCGCCAGCACATCGGAATACCTGTCCAGAATTCCGGCCTTCACCATCATGTGCACATTGGGACCAATCGCCCCACCCGGCATCGGGAAACCAAGCACGCGCGCATCGGCGCTCGTCGTCGTCGGATTGAAGTCATACTCAACCATCAACTCGGTCAGCATCGACTCAATCTTAGTCATAGCCGCCGGATCCACATCCAGCTCGTAACCGGTACCCTTCATCGCGTGCGCCATAGACCGTACATCCGGCTGCACCGTGCCACTTGCCATCGGACGACACGACAAATCGATCCCGTCAACTCCACCATCGATACCCGCCATGTAACACGCGACGGCCGTACTCGCCGTGTCATGCGTATGCAGCCACAATGGCATCTCCGGCGGCATGATCTTCTTGAGCTCCACCGCCGTCTTGTAAATCGTCATCGGGTCGGTCGTGCCGCTGGCATCCTTCAGGCAGATCGAGTCTATATGCACCCCGCTGTCAAGCAGCCGCTTACCGATATCGAAGTAGAACTCCGGCGTGTGCACCTTGTCCGACTTGAACGGCAACCCCATCAGCGCAATACACACCTGGTGATGCATCCCCGCATCAACAATCGGCTGACCCGTCTTGACCAGGTTCTCCACGTCGTTCATGTAATCGAAATTACGGTCCCAGGTCGTCCCGTACTCCTGCATCAACTTCGCCTGGAGACTCAGCGCCTCGATATTCTGCGTCGTCAACGTTACTCCCGACACCGAACGCGTCAAGATCTGCAGGTCCACTCCCGGACCAACCGTCTCGCTGATGCGCTTCATGTCCTCAAATGGATCTTCGCCCAGGTAGAAATACGGCGCCTGGTAACGGGCACCGCCTCCAAACTCAAAATGACGAATCCCGGCCTCGGCAGCTACCTTCATAGCCGGGAGAAAATCGTTCAGGCGCACTTTTCCACCGAAAGAGCTCTGCAGACCGTCTCTGAACGGGGTGAACATCACCCGGATCTTCTTGGCGGATTTTGCGACAATCATTGTATCTCCTCAACCTTTGTGATTCTTGTTCCGGGATAAACTGCTGTGACCACTGTCGCCAGCGCAGCCACTACCGCTGTGTCCGATACAGCCTCTGCTTTCTCTGGAAACACCGCGATTATCAACCTCATGATGAGGGCAAGGACGGAAAGAAGAATGAAGACCCCGATGAATGCTGATACACAGATCAACAACAGATCAAGCGATCCCATGGTATAGTCTCCCGTGATGGGCGCACGTCTCAATCGCCCGGCTTATAGTTCACCCTTCCACCCCGGCGAGTTCTTCCACTCTGGCTGGCAGGGTCTTCGACTACAGTCTGTACGGCAAGTTCGCTCAACAGGGACTGCGAACAAGTAGAGAGTATAAGAAAATCGCTGCCCGTTTTCAAGCAATTACGTCATCACGGAAGGCCAATCGCCCCCGTATGACCGGTTCTTGCCGATTTTCGACCAAAAGCTCCAGGTTTCTCCCGATCCCGGCCACTCGACCACTTACCAAAACCTCATCCTCATGACCCGGAGAATCGTCAAATACCACCACCTCGCGACCAACCACCGCACTGCGCGCGCGGTACTTCTCCAACACCGGCTCACACCCCTCGTCCATGAGCAATCGGTAATTCTCCTGCAATGCCGCTATCAAATATGCCAGCACCGGTGCCATCCGACACTGCCCATCCTCCCCACAGAACTCCACCAGTGCTCCCGCCCTCGGAACGAATATCGTCGGCTCTACCGATGGCACCGTCTCCACATTCAATCCGATCCCCAGTATAGCCCCCGTTACCCGTAACCCTTCGCTCAGTGTGTGCGCCAAAACCCCACACACTTTCGCACCATCAACCAAAATGTCATTTACCCATTTCAG
>CAZXRO010000133.1:0-7548 GCA_964642435.1 uncultured Ignavibacteriales bacterium | reverse complement strand
ACATCGAGATTGTGTTCGATCACGACCACGGTGTTACCACGGTCGACCAGCTCGTTGAGGACTTTCAGCAGCATGCGGATATCCTCGAAATGCAGACCGGTGGTGGGCTCATCGAGGATGTAGAAAGTCCTGCCTGTCGCGGTTTTGGACAGCTCGGTCGCCAGTTTGACCCGTTGCGCCTCACCGCCGGAGAGGGTAGTGGCCTGCTGGCCGAGGTGGATATATCCCAGGCCGACATTCTTCAGGGTGAGGAGCTTCTTTTTGATGCGCGGGATATTGGTGAAGAACTGGAGGGCTTCGTCAACGGTCATATCGAGCACATCGGAGATGGACTTTCCTTTGAAGGTGACATCAAGCGTCTCGCGGTTGTATCGTTTGCCTTTGCAGGCCTCGCAGGTGACATAGACATCGGGTAGGAAGTGCATCTCGATCTTGATGATGCCATCGCCCTGGCAGGTTTCGCAGCGGCCGCCCTTGACGTTGAAGGAGAACCTGCCCGGGAGGTAGCCGCGCGCCTTGGCTTCCGGCAGGCCGGCAAACAGGTCGCGGATGTGGGTGAAGACGCCGGTGTAGGTGGCCGGGTTGGAGCGCGGGGTGCGGCCGATGGGCGATTGGTCGATATCGATGACCTTGTCGACCATATCGAGTCCGCGAATGCGCTCATAGGGCAGTGGTGTCTTGCGGCTGGAGTAGAAATGGCGAGCCATGGCGCGGTAGAGTGTCTCGTTGATCAAGGATGACTTACCGGAACCGGAAACACCGGTGATCACAACGAGGTTACCCAGAGGAATCTCGGCGGTGACCGACTGCAAGTTGTTGCCGGTAGCCCCGTCGAGCTTGATGAGGTCGCCGGATTGCGGTCGACGGCGGTTTGGGATTTCGATAGTCCGTTTATCCGAAAGGTACTGCCCGGTCAGCGATTTGGGCGCCTGGCGGATTTCATCGGGGGTGCCCTCGGCGACAATCTCTCCCCCATGCACACCGGCGCCGGGTCCGAGGTCGATAACGTAGTCGGCTTCCTCTATTGTCTCGCGATCGTGTTCGACGACAAGCACGGTGTTGCCGATATCGCGCAGTTCCTGCAATGTATTGAGCAGGCGGCGGTTGTCTCGCTGATGCAGACCGATAGAGGGCTCATCGAGAATGTACAACACACCCACCAGTCGCGAGCCTATTTGGGTGGCCAGACGAATCCGCTGGGCCTCTCCGCCGGAGAGCGAGGACGCGGCGCGCGAGAGGGTCAGGTAGTCCAAGCCCACATCGCACAGGAACGTGAGTCGTTCGCGGATTTCCTTAAGAATCTGGCGGGCAATTGCTTCCTGTCGTTCGGTGAGCGTGATACTGTCAAAATACGCACGCGCCTGTTTGATGGACATATCAACCAGGCTGTCAATAGTCTCTCGATCCAGAATGACTGAGAGTGCTTCCGGTCGCAATCGGGCACCCTGGCAGGCGGGGCATTTGCTGATGGACATGTAGGTCTCGATCCATTGCCGGATGCCGCTGGATTCGGTCTGCTTGTAGCGTCGCTCCAGGTGCGGAATGACTCCCTCAAACGGCTGCTGATATACGCCGGAGCCTCTGCCCTTGCCGGTGAGGTGTTCATACTCGAAGGTAATCTCCTCGCCGTCGGAACCATACAGGAGTACATCGCGGATCTTCTGCGAAAGCCTGTTCAATGGTGTGCTGAACTTGAAGTCATAGTGATTGGCGACACCTCGGAGCATATAGCGGTACCAGTTTGACATTTCGGCTCCGCCCCAGGGCTTGATGGCACCATCGCTAATGGACTTCGACCAATCCGGTATCACCAGGTCGGGGTCCATTTCCATCTTGTAGCCGAGTCCGTCGCATACCGGGCAGGCTCCCTGCGGCGAATTGAAGGAAAACAGCTGTGGAGTAGGCTCCTCGTAGCTGATATTGCAGTCCAGGCAGGCGAACTGCTCGGAAAACAGCAGATCCTCGTTTTTGACGTTGATGATCAGGCTGCCCTGCCCAACTGTCAATGCCGTCTCCACTGAATCAGCAAGACGTCGCCGTGACTTGGCCTTGACGATCAGGCGGTCGACGACGGCATCGATGTCATGTTTGCGTCGCTTGTCGAGCTTGATGTCTTCGTCGGCCTGCACAACTTCGCCATCGATGCGCAGGCGGACGAATCCCTGGCGCCGGGCTTCATCGATTATGTCCTTGTGGGCGCCCTTCTTATCCTTGACAAGCGGTGCGAGCACCATCATGCGGGTACCTTCCTCGAAGCTGAGGATGGAGTCCACAATCTGCTCGGCTGTCTGCTGGGTGATCGGTTTGCGGCACTGGACACAGTGCGGAACGCCGATCCGTGCGAAGAGCAGGCGCAGGTAGTCGTAGACCTCGGTGACAGTGCCGACAGTGGAGCGAGGGTTCTTGGCGGTACTTCGCTGCTCGATGGAGATTGCGGGCGAGAGGCCCTCGATAAAGTCGATATCGGGTTTCTCCATCAGGCCGAGAAACTGGCGGGCATAGGCCGAAAGCGATTCCACATAGCGGCGCTGGCCCTCGGCATAGATAGTATCGAACGCGAGCGAACTCTTTCCCGAGCCGGACAGTCCGGTGATAACGGTCAGCGTATTGCGGGGAATGCGGACATCGATATTCTTCAGATTGTGTTCGCGTGCGCCCTTAACGTGCAGATAGCGCTGATTTATGTGGTTTCGATCTTCGCTCGTGGCCATGTTTTCCTTTCCGAGGTAATCCGCAATATAGCCTGATACACTGGATAATTGAAGCGGATTAATGGGTTGAATGTCACTTTCTGTCAGGGACAGTTCGTATAACAAACGTGGGCTGTGCAGGCCCGTGTTCGGCTTGCCGTGTGATCGGCGAAAGACCTTGACATTGCTGAATATGGAGCTAAATTTACCAGACTATGCACGACAAGCATCAGAAGTTTTTTGATGAGCTCGCCGAAGAATGGGATCTTCGCTTCACAGCTGAGGATCTGGAACGTCTGCAGCGGGTGGTCGACAAGATAGAAATCGACTCCGGAATGGACATTCTGGACCTGGGCTGCGGCACGGGTATCCTGTTTGATATGCTTCGTCGCCGGGTCGGCAGGGACGGTTCGGTGACGGGGGTTGACTTTTCGATAGAGATGGCGCTGAAGGCGCATCGGAATTTCCCCTTTGCGAATGTCAATGTGGTAGATGCGGATGCTATCATGCTGCCTTTTGCCGATGACACGTTCGATATGGCTTTCGCCTTTGCGGCTTTTCCGCACTTTTCAGATCAACAGCGGGCAGTCAGCGAAACACACCGAGTGCTGCGGCCGGGGGCGAGATTTTACATTCTCCATTTGGAGTCATCGAAGGAGGTCTCCGAGATACACTCGCGGGCAGGCGGTATTCTGGAGCACGACGTGATTCCATCGCATGACGATTTGCGCGCAATGTTCAACTCTCAGAAGTTTTCCGATGTCAAGATTGAGGACCACCCCGGACTGTTTCTCTTGTCAGCCGTCAACAAGGCGTAATCCTGGTACGCGGGGCTGATTGTGCCACCTGTTGTCACGACACGCGCCGGTTTCATCACCCATACAGCTTTGTATCTGGCTCTGGCTATCATTCTGCCAATTGGCTTTCATGCCATGGGAATGGCGGGGCGGATCTTTCTTCCGATGCACATCCCGGCGCTACTGGCCGGCTTGGTAGTGGGTCCGTTCTGCGGGATTATCGTTGGATTGTTGGCGCCGGGTATCTCGACCATTCTTACAGGTATGCCGCCGGTGGACCGAGTGGTGTTCATGTCGATCGAGCTGGCCATGTATGGTATGGTGGGCGGGGTCGCCTACCGAGTGTTCCGCGTGAATCTTATGCTATCGCTTATTCTGGCCATGATCATGGGGCGGCTGATGTTTGGTCTGGGGCTTTTTGTGCTGGCACTGTTTGTCGATGTCCCCTATTCGGCGGCGGCCTTCTTCTCGATTGGCGGTGCCATGATCACCGGCTGGCCGGGAGTCATTATCCAGTTAATACTGGTGCCTATCGTGGTAAAGGCGCTTGAGCGCCGCAGCGAGCGGCCGCGTGCGACGCCCTACCGTTGACTCTTTGTTTAGCCTTATCCCTTGAATCCAACTTTGGTGTGAGCGCCATCGCAGAACGGCTTGTTGGCGCTTTGTCCGCATCGACACAGCGCAAACGGTTTGTCCTTGGATACCAGCGTACCATCGGGCAACCTGATCTCAGCGCTGTCAGTCTGGACCATCGCGGGTCCGTTGGGAATCAACTCAATGCGCAGGGGTGAATCGGCCATGTTTTGTCTCCATGTAATGTTCGGTATCAGATCCAGTTACTTGTTAAGACAAGTAACCGCCATAGTGACCGAGTAGTTCCGCTTTGGAGTTTATGGTCAGGCAGTGACGCGGAGGCTGAAATCACAGGCCGGGGCGGAGTGGGTCAGGGCACCGATGGAGATAAGATCCACTCCGGTGGCTGCAATGTCGGCCACGTTGGCCAGCGAGACGTTGCCGGAGGCCTCAAGTTCGAGATCGGGATTGAGCGACCGGGCGAGCTTGACCATGTCGGCCAGACTCTGAGGAGTCTGATTGTCCAGCAGAAGGCGGTCGACACCGGTGGCAATCGCCTCGCGGAGCTGGTCGAGCGTGGTGATTTCGATCTCGATACGGATTTCGCTCTTGTCGGTCTTGAACTGCAAACGAAAGTCAGCGCTATCTAAGTACTCGCGGGTTCGCAGGATAGCCTTGGCGACGGAGCCGGCGGCAGCGATGTGATTGTCCTTGATCAGGACCATGTCGTACAAGCCGAAACGGTGATTGGTGCCGCCGCCGTGCACGACAGCCTCTTTCTCGAGCGTACGCATCCCCGGTGTGGTCTTGCGGGTATCCAGAATGCGGCAGCGTGTTCCCTCGATTTTGCGGACGAATTGCTGAGTCAAGGTGGCGACACCCGACAGGTGGGCCAGGAAGTTGAGGGCTACTCGCTCGGAGACGAGGACGGTTTGGTTGAAGCCGTTGATGGTCACAATGGTGTCGCCGGTCTCGAAACTGTCCCCGTCGGAGATGACCGGCATGACGGTGTTGGCGGAGTCGACCAATTCGAAGGCTAACAGAGCCGGCTTCAGGCCGGAAAGCACACCGGGAGCCTTGGCGACAATAACGGCCTCGACCGGGTCGGGTTCCAGACAGGCCAGAGAGGTGATATCACCGGGGCCGATGTCTTCATCGAGTGCCCGCTTGACGAGATCAAGGGTGCTTTGGGGCTGCTGGCTGGTCATAAGGGCAATCAAAGGGTGAGTTGGAAAATGTCAATTGGCAATTTATATTGCGCACATGTCATCAGAACACAACAGGCGGCCGATCGTAGCCATGATCGGGTACGGTTCACAGGGGCGAGCACTGGCGTTGAACCTGAAGGACTCGGGCTATCCGGTGATCGTCGGGTTGCCGGTGAAGTCATCCTCGCGCAGGAAAGCGAAGCAGGATGGCATGACGAGAGTGACAACGGCCGCGCGGGCGTCGGCCCAGGCCCGGGTCATCTGTTTCGCTGTGCCGGATCATAAGCATGCCACAATCTGGCGCGCTGAAGTGAGCGGTGCGGTTCCGGATGGTGCTGCGCTATGGTTCCTGCATGGGCTGAGTGTCCACTTTGGTCAGGTGGTACCGCCGGATACGGTCGATGTGCTGATGATTGCTCCTCACGCACCCGGGGTGGCTGTGCGAGAGCAGTATCTGGGCGAACGGTCACTTTCGGCATTCGTTGCGGTACACAACAATGCCAGCGGCGGTGCCATGTCGCTCGCCCGGATGCTGGCCGAGGGGATCGGGATTGCAAGTTCCCGTCTGGTGGAGACGACTTTCAAAGATGAGGCTATTGGTGATCTGTTCGGTGAACAGGCCGTGTTGTGCGGAGGTATGTCGGCGCTGATCACGGCCGGATTCGAGACCCTGGTAGCACGCGGGATCCCTGCGGAGAATGCTTATCTGGAAGTTGCCTATCAGCTTGATTTGATCATAGCGCTGATCAAGAGGTATGGCATCGAGGGTATGCTCAGGCGCATCTCGGTGGCGGCGCGGCTGGGGGCGGTGCAGACCGGGCCGGAATTGATTGATGGGCATGTCCGCAAGAAGATGCAGCAGGTGCTTAAGCGTGTAGAATCCGGCGAGTTTGCCCGGGAACTGGCCTCGCTCGATGACGACGCGCTGGCGCGGCTGGATGAGTCCCTGGGGCGTCTGTCAAATGACAAGCTGGAGAAGGCGGCGCGGAAGTTTCGCAGTTAGGTTGCTGGGGGGAATCACGGAGGGGGTCAGCTGTGGCGGACCGCAAGACCTGATCACACAGGGGGTATTCAGTATGACTTCGTGGTTCGCAATTATCTGCGTATCGTGACGATTTTGTGACAACTTTCACCACAAAATGTGCCAATTGTTAACCTGATGACAAACTGGTTAGCAGACAACACAGTGGAGAGATTGGATGATTCGAACGTTAGCGATAGCATTGATGGTCGCCGTGCTGGCGGCCGGTAGCGTCTCAGCGGCAACCTTCACCGGTACTGTTATGAATGCCTCAACGGGCCAGGAGTTGGAGCGCGCGACAGTTCGGGCACAGGGTGGCACGCGGACGGTTGTAACGGGGGCCGATGGCGAGTTTCGTCTGAGTGTTCCCGATCGCGATACAATTGAGGTCACGGTTACTCATGTTGGCTTTTCTCCGGTACAGGCGGTTGTCCTGGTGGCCGGTGAGCCGACGACGATCAGCTTGACGCCGGCGGAGTCAGTGCTCGACAATGTCGTGGTGACAGCCTCGCGCTATGAGAAGCTGGCCTACGAGGTTCCGCAGCCGGTGACGGCAGCTTCGCGCGAGGAGATCGAGATCAAGGGACACAGTATCGTCTCGGATGTCATGCGGACCTTCCCCGGCATCGACATGAATGATGCCGGGCCATTTCGGTCTCGTCCGGTGATCCGTGGGCTGTATGGCACGCGCGTGCTGGTGCTGGTCGATGGTGAGCGGCTGAACGACCAGCGCGATGTGACCTCGTTTGCGGGGGTGTCGATGTCGCTGATTGATGTCAGCGAGATCGAGCGGGTGGAAGTCGTCAATGGACCGTCCTCGGTGCTGTATGGTTCCGATGCTATGGCGGGCGTGGTCAATATCATCACCCGCGACCGACAGTTCAGCCCGAACCTCCAGCCGATAGGACGTTACAGCGGTCGCTACAGTACGGCTGATCAGCAGCACTCGAACCGCATCGACCTTGGTTTTACCGGGCCGAGAGTGAGCGGGACGCTTGGCTTCAGCTATCGCGAGGCAGTAGACAATTTCGCACCGCCAGAAGACTGGAACCGCGAGGGCGGTATCTATTCTGTATTTCGCCCGGAGTTCTATGACAGTCTGAATGCAGCCAATGGTACCGACTTCGACACAGAGGATATGGTCAATTCCAAAGCCAAGGTGAGCAACTACGATGCGCGTTTGGCTTTCAAGCTGGCTGACAACCACCGGTTAGACCTCGATGTGGGTGTTTTCCGAGGCAGCGATATCGGCTATCCCG
>CAZXRO010000132.1:0-7555 GCA_964642435.1 uncultured Ignavibacteriales bacterium | reverse complement strand
CTGGATAGAATTTCTGCAGGCCTTCGAGAATCTGGGTGGACAGTTGCTGGAAGGTTGCCGGTTTGCGTGCGGCGTGAAGGGAGCCGGTAGCCAGCAGCACACAGGCAAGGATCAGGACGGCCACTCGAGAATATCGACGCATAGTATCTCCTCTGTCTGAGTCAAACATCGCTGTTAACATAATCGGCAGGCATGGTGATTTAGCCACGCTCAAACCGGCTCACCAGTTCAATGTGCATCGTGTGCGGAAACATGTCAACGGGGCTGACCTGCTCGAGTCGATAGCCGGCGGCGACCAACTCAGCCGCATCGCGAGCGAAGGTGGACGGGTTGCAGGAAATGTAGATAATCTTGGGGCTGTTGATTTCCAGCAATCGCTTAAGCGCCTTGGGATGCAATCCAGCTCGCGGCGGGTCGACGACTACCACCGTAAATGGCTCGGCGGTTGCTTCTTCGGTGCGGAGGAAGTCCTTGACGTCCCCTTCCCAGAAGGAAATGTTGCTGACGTTGTTCAGCTGGGCGTTTTCGCGGGCCATCAGGATCGCATCGGGGACGAGTTCGACACCGATCACCTCGGAGACGTGGCGGGCCATCAGCAGGCCGATCGATCCGGTTCCGCAATACAGGTCCATGGCGCGGTCAGTCGGCTGGGGATCGAGGACATCGAAAGCTGTCCGGTAAAGCGTTTCTGTCTGCAGCGAATTTGTCTGAAAGAAGGAATTGGCCCGGATGCGAAAGGTATAGTCGAACAGCTTTTCCTCGATGAAGCCGGTACCGTAGAGCACACGCTCTGTTTCGCCGACCGCGATATTCGATTTCTGGCCATTCTGGTTGTGGACGATTGTTGTCACTTCCTTGAAGTTTTCTGTCAGTTCCGAAATGAGTTCCTGCTGGTGCGGCAGGTCACCGGTGTTGGTGACAATATTGACCATAATCTGGGCTGTTCGCTTTGCCATTCGAAGTACGACAAAGCGCATAAAACCCGTGTGATTGCGGACATCGTAGACGGGGATCTGGTGGCGTCTGACGAAGTCACGCAGGTAGGCGACTATTTGGTTGGCAACTTGGGGCTGCAGGAAGCACTGCTGCAGGTCAAAGACTTCATCAAACCGGCCCCGCTTGTGCAGGCCGAGAGTGAAATCGCCGTCGTCGCTGACATTGAAGGAGAACTCCATCTTGTTGCGATAGTGAAAGAGCTCGACGGCGCCGATGATGGTATCGACGGGTAGATTTTCGAACTTGCCGATACGTTCCAGGCAATCGACGACCTGTTTTTGTTTGAAGCGCAATTGGGAGTTGTAGTCCAGGTCCTGCCAGGTACAGCCGCCGCAGTAGCTGACATGGGGACAAGGGGCGGGCACTCTCAGATCGCACTTGTCGATCACTTCGAGCAACACGGCATTAGCGAAGCGCGGCTTGTTGCGAACGATGCGAGCGCGGACAGTTTCGCCCGGCAGGCCACCGTTGACAAAGACGACCTTGCCATCGAGGCGCGCCACCGACTTGCCGTCGTAGGCCAAATCTTCGATTTTCAGTTCAACAATTTTCTCTGACATATCATGCCTCGCGCGCCGGCCTCAATGGGATCGGCACGCTCTTACCAATACGCAGTCGCACCGGCAAAAGTCAACGGAATTGCTATCCCTTAATGAGACTAATCGACAAAAAGCCGAGCAGTAAGAGGACGACGAAGGCTATTGCGAGCCAGTTGAAATAGCGGTCGATCCATTCGCGAATCCGCTCGCCGTACCGTTCGTAGAGCAGGCCAACGAGGCCGGCCACGATGAAGAAACGCAACGAGCGGCTCACCACCGAGGCGACAATGAAGGCCCCGAGATGCATGTGAAAGAAGCCGGCCGCGATGGTGAACACCTTGTAGGGGATGGGCGTGAAACCGGCAATCCCGACAGCCCAGGCGCCGACATGCATTCCCCAGAGTTCCTTCTCATTGAACCAGAAGCGGGCCGTCTCGAGAAGCTCATCCGGTTCGGTGCCCGACAGAGCGGCGGTAACATTGAGCATGTGTTGCCCGAGCAGCTCGAACGCGCCATATCCGATGGAGTAGCCCAGGACGCCACCGATCACCGAACCGACCGAACACCAGATAGCGAACTTGAGCCAGCGCTTGTAGGATCCCATGCACAGCGCGATCAAGAGGGCATCGGGGGGAATGGGAAAGAAGGAGGCCTCGGCCATGGAGAGGACAAACAGGGCGGGGACGCCGTATCGGGATTTGCCCCACGACATGACCCAGTCGTACAGCCGACGGGTCCACAACAGAGGCGCTTTCAACGGTGAAGGTCTCATGAGATGGTCGCTCTTTCGTGGGGTGGTAGACAGTTGACATTCCTCAGCTGGGGACTTCCGGCGCGACGCGTTCCAATTTGAGGCGCAGCAGACGGTTCCCCTTGACGGTGAGAATCCTTATATTGGTATCGGCGATCTGAACGGTTTCATTGCGGTTCGGCAATCGACCGAGATGCTCCATGAGCAGACCGGAGAGGGAGTCGACATCGTCCTCGGGCAAGTGTGTTTCCATCAGGTTGTTGACGTCGCCGGGCCAGACATCGCCACTGGCATAGGCGATGTTGTCGGAGTGCCTGACCAGGGGAGCTTCCTCGGCATCGTATTCGTCGCGAATCTCGCCGACGAGTTCCTCGACAATGTCTTCAATGGTGATCAGGCCGGCGGTGCCGCCGTATTCATCGAGCACCATTGCCACATGGAGACGTCGTCGCTGGAATTGCGTAAGGAGTCTGGATAAAGGCAGTGAATCGGGCACGAAGAATGCCTCGCGGATCAAGTCCTTGAAGACAACCAGCCGGGGGTCGAGTTTCTGGTAGATGAGGTCCTTGGTGTAGAGGATGCCGACAATGTGATCGATGTCCTTATCGTACACGGGATACCGGCTGTAGCCGTGACTGGTGATAATCTCAAGGATTCTTTCGGTGGGGCTGTTGATATCAACGGCGACGACATCCGGTCTTGGGGTCATCGCGCGTCGGACAGTCGAGTCGGCGAAGTCGAACGCGGATTTGATCAGCCGTTCCTCAACATCGTCAAACACACCCTTTTGCCTGCCCTCGAAGATCATGTGGTTGATTTCTTCCTCGGAGATATCCGGTCGTCCCTGTTCGGGCCTTACGCCCATTATTCGCACGACAAAGACGGCCAGACCGCTAAGTGCGGCTGAGAAAAGCGAGGTCAAGCGCGTGAAGGTAGTCATAGGCCTTGAGACGATCGAGGCAAACCGCTCCGGGTTGGACAGGGCGAGGTACTTTGGGACCAGTTCGCCGATGACAACGGAGGTAGCGGTAATGGCGAGAGCCACCAGAGCCACGGCCAGTCCGGGGGCCAGTTGAGCCATAGTTTCTATGGGAATGGCAAGCAGGATTTCTTCGAGGCGGTCGACGATGGTCGCACCGCCGACGACACCGGCGAGTGTTCCGAACAAGGTAATGCCGATCTGGACGGAGGCGAGGAATTTTTCGGGTTTCTTATTGAGTTTGCGGGCATAGAGGGACCCGGTGTCTCCTCGTTCGGATTCCTCGATAAGGCGACTACGGCGACTGGCAATGATAGAGAATTCGGAAAGGGCAAAGAAGCCGTTGGCCACCACGAAGAACAGGATGGCTGCAATCTCATATCCAACAGGCAGGTCCATATCAGTTTATGGCTCCTGCCGAGCATGAACTACATAACGGAATCTGTGAATCGTCTTGTCCGCTATCGCTTTCTGGCATAACTCTTATAGCCCGGGCTTTGGGCCATTGTCTGTAGGTTTTCGATGCGCTTCTCCACCGGCGGATGAGTCGAGAACAGCGAGGCCAAGCCCCGGCCGGAGAGCGGATTGGCAATCATGAGATGGGCAGTCGCAGGCCGCTGGTCAAGATTCAATCTTACCGGAGCCGTATGCAGTTTCCTCAGGGCGGAGGCCAGCGCCATCGGCTTGCCGGTGATTTCGCCGGACGTGCTGTCGGCCTTGTACTCCCGTTGCCGGGAGATGGCGGTTTGAATCAGTATAGCCATCAGGGGTGCAATAATGGCAGCCACCAGCAGGCCAAGGCCGCCGCCACGGTCGTCACGACTGACGCCGCCGAAGATGGCGCCCCATCGCGCGATCGAGGCGAGAATGCCAATAGCACCGGCAAGGGTTGCGGCGACAGTCCCGATGAGCATATCGCGGTTGCGGATATGGGCAATCTCATGGGCCATGACACCCTCGAGTTCGTCCTCGTTGAGCATCTCAAGCAGGCCCTCGGTGGCGGCGACGGCAGCGTGTTCAGGACTGCGGCCGGTCGCAAACGCGTTGGGGGCTTTCGATGGCACGATGTACACGCGGGGCATCGGGACCATTCCCTTCTGGGAGACCCGTCGGACCGCCGCATACAGACGCGGATGATCAGCCTCCTTGATCTCACGAGCCTTGTACATTTTCAGTACCAGCTTGTCGGAGAACCAATAGCTGAAGAAGTTCAATCCCATGGCCAGCACCAGGGCAATAACCATGCCCCCCTGCCCGCCGATCAGGTAGCCGACTGCTGCGAACAGCGCCAGCATGGCCACCATCAGAGTGGTAAGCTTAACTGAATTCATCGTATATCCTCATTGTCGATAATCTACGTATCTACTACCGGTGTGGTCAACACCTTTTGCCTAACAATAATATGGGAAAACCGGCCGCCGGTTCCCGAAATCGGCGGTCTGGTCTTCGAATCTCGCAGGGCGCAGTAGTAGAGTATCGGCTGCTGTCACTTTCGGCGCTTACCCCGTCCGAACGCCTGGCTATCTCTGTCGAAGCTGGACCCGATCGGTTCGGCGTTCGCGTCGGTCTCGGACTCGTCGGCATCGGGCTGCTCACTGGTGTCGTCGCTGTCGGTTTCTGACGGTTCTTCCGATGCTTCGGCGCTGGCGGATGGTTTTGCTCGCAATCCTCTTCCGCGACGTGAGGGGCGACGGCCAAAACTCAGTTCCTGCTCAGATTGATCCGAGCCATTGTCCTGCTCACTCTCATCATCGGGTTCATCCGGCCCGGCCTCTTCGGCCTCTTCGGCGCTCTGTGCAATCTTGACTGCCAGGCGGGAAGCCAGCGAATCTGCGGGCGGACGATCCTGATGGGCAACGTCCGGTTCCTCTTCGGAATCCTCGGCCTCCGGGCCAAGGTGTTCAGACGGACTTGCGGTCTGCTGACGTCTTGACGGACCGCGCCGTCCACGGGAGCGACCGAAGGACGGTTCGGATGGCTGTTCATCCGGGGCCTCGGTGGTGTCTGCCATCTCGTCGGGTTCATCCTCATCGGCCGTCTTTTGGGTGGTCTCCGGTCGAGCGTGACTGGACTCAGCGTAGTCTACCTGTATATCGGTTTCCCGCTGCTGTTCAGGCGGTTCCTGCTGCGGCTGAGCCGCCCGGGAATTTTCGGGAGCCTCCTCGGGCTTCGTCGGGCGGTCTTCGCTTTCGGTGGCGGTGGCGGAGGGTTGGTCGTCACCCTGGTCGTCGGCTTCCTCGCGGCTGTCGAGCATAGCTCTCATAGCGGCCAACTGGGCGTTGACACGGGCGCGCTCGCGTTCGATAGCTTCATCGGTAAGGTCAACCAGGCGGCCCTTGCTGCGGGCGGTCGCAGGCTCGTGGGTTTCCGAGGGCGTCCGATAGCTCTTGCGGGTATCGGGTTTCGGTTCCGGGGTTGATTCCGGTCTTGATTCAGATGGTCTGGTGGATTCGGTCCGTCGGTCATGGCGTTCAGGCTGGGCGTCACTTCGGCGACGGTCACGGGTTTGGCGTCGTTCCTGGTCCGACTGACTGCGTCCATTGGATCGGCCGGAATCGCTTGCCGGCTCCTGCTGGCCGCGCCGATCAGTACGGCGGCGATCGGGGCGGTTATCGGGCCGATTGTCCGATCGACCTCGGGAACGCCCGCGTGGCTCGTTTGTTTGGCTTGGCCGATCGCCGGGTTGTCGATCGCTGAGTTGTCGACTACTCGACGGCCGCTCGACTGGTGCGGGTCGTGATGGTGCCGGCTTGTCCTGGGCGGCCGGCTCAGTCGACTGGGACTGCCTGATATCCAGGTGATCCTTGCGGCGCTCGGAGATGGGGACCGAGAATGGTGATTTGGTTTGCGTCTCCTGCCGCTCGGGTCGGGGACGGGATTCGGTGTCGGGACTTCGGCGATCATCGCGTCGACCGCGGGTTCGACCGGGCCGGTCGGGTCGGGCGGGGGATCGTGGATCCCGTTGCTGATCGCGACCGCCTCGATCCGGGCGGCGGCGTTCCGGATAGTCCTCGTGCGGCTGGGTTTTCTTGTCCCGGAAGCGCGGTACCTGGTGTTCGGTGCCGGTCAGATGGGCGACGGTGGCTGCGGTGACCACATCAGCCCACACATCGACCACTGTCTGGAACCGTTCGAACAACCAGGCGAAGGCGGCGAGCAAGCCGAGGCCCACATAGCCGGACAGTGGCAGGTCGACTACCTGCAGAGCGATCATAATCACGAGGAGTGCTCCTCGGGGCACGCCGACTAATCCGACGGGAACAAACAGGGCCACGGCGGTAATCAGGAGCATACTCACGACACTGATGCCAACATTGGCGGACTGCATGACGAACATGGCGCCGAGCGCCACGAACATGGCGGTGCCACAGACATTGAGCAGGGCGCCCAGCGGCAGTATCAGGGAGCCGGTGTTGCGTTCGATTCCGGCCTGATCCATTGCGTAGCGCTGGGTGACCGGTAGTGTGGCGGTTGCCGAGCCGGTGCCGAGAGCGGTGGTAAGTGCCGGGAGTATGTCGCGGAAGAGATGCCAGGGGTTGGTACGGCCGACAAAGACCGCAATCAGCGGCAGCACGATGGCCCCCTGTATCACCAGCCCGATAAGCAGGGCGAGGGTGAAGGCACCCAGTTTAGTGGCCAGTTTTTCGGTGAAGCCGACCTCGGCGGTCGCTGACCCTACCAGGAACAGCAGCCCGACCGGAAGCACCCACAGGTAGGCGCCGACCAGTCGCTGGAGGGCATCGCGCAGGCCGCGCATGACGTCATTGATGGCACGGGCGCGTCGGCCAAGGCGGCGCAGTGTCAACCCGAAGAACAACGAAAACAGGATCAACCTGAGCAGGTGCTCGGGGGTGAACAACTGTGCGAACGAACCGGGGAAGATACGTTCGAGCAGCATGGGGACTCCCGGCGAGCGCTGGGGCGACATATAGTCGGGCAGTGACTCACCGGTGAGGTCGACCCCTGCCCCGGGCTGGAGAACAAGCCCCAGGGCCAGAGCAATGACGATTGCGATCAGGGTAATCGACGCGAAGAGCACCAGGGCATTTCCCAGGACCTTGCCCTGGGGAAAGGACCGCTTGCCGGTTGCAGAGGCCACGACAATGGAGGCCACGACAAGCGGGATAACCAGAACAAAGAGAAAATCGAGACTCAGCCGGCCGATAAAGCCGGCATCTTGCATGGCTTGCGGGGCGAAATGGCCCAACAGGGCGCCGAGTATAACGGCGGCTGCAAGCATGAGCAGGATCACGGATGACATTCTGTCACTCATAGCAACGCTTTTTCCTT
>CAZXRO010000131.1:0-7565 GCA_964642435.1 uncultured Ignavibacteriales bacterium | reverse complement strand
TTCTCGGTAATCCGGTGCCAGGTGGCAAGCACCGACTCTACTTCGCCCTGGTTGTTCAACAATGGCTTGCGCGTCACCTCCCAGTAGGCCTCATCGGGCGGGTCAGTGTACCAGACCATCATCTGGGGTCGAGCGTCGCGGAAGACATCATCGAACCCGGATTCCGCCCGTCGACACTGCTCAGCCAAGGGTGTGTGCGCCAACACAGCCTCACAGGTCAAACCGACCACCTCGTTCTCCGCATGGCCGACAAACTCCGCGAAGCTCTTATTGATTCGCAGGATCCTGCGGTCGCGTCCGAGAACCACAGCCAGATCCGGCAGGCTGTCGAACAACTGCTGCAGGAACTGGCGCTCGGTCTCGATCCGCGTTTCCAACTCGCTCTTCTCGATGAGCTGGCGCTTCTGTTCTTCCTGGGCATTGAGCAGATCCCAGAAGATGTGGGCGGTGGTATGGTCGATCAGCTTGGTTCCGGCCGGAATAATCCGATACAACTCGTTAAGTACCTCATCGCGCCCGGTCAGCTCAATAAACAGCTCCGTGCCCGGCAGGTGCATCGCCTCGGTGAAATCGGTAGTGGTGTAAATACTGTGCTCTCGAGCAAAGTGCATTCCCGGAGCATTATCATCGGGATCGTGCACACACTGAACATCGAGCGGAAGCTCCTTCAAAAAGCCACCTAAAGCCAGCCGGACAATGGCCCGACAACCACGACCACCCCCGATAATCACCGTCTGCATCGGTTTACGTTCCATAGCGCCCTACACCCGCCTATGTGCCGTTTGGTCTATCTGCATACGCACCTCATGCTGAGGGAAACTCGGTCTCCAGCATCTCGCAATAGTCTTCAATCACCTGGGCCATACTCTCGTAGTACCCCGTTGGTTGTATGGTGAAGTGTTTGAGTATACGAGCAAGCCGCTTAGTTACATACGGATAGATCTTCTGCAGATTCATGATACGGTACTCATAGAACGCACCGCCATCAGCTCTGGATAGACTGTTCTTGACATCGGCAGAGATATCCTCATTCTCGAGGACTGACCTGAAAGACAGGATACCTTTGGCAACAGCATAGTTGATCACATTACCGATACTCCAGACATCGAAGTCCGCCACGTTCTGATTCAAGTCGAAATCGATCCAGCGAAAGCAGCCGGAGTCCGCATCCATGAATATGTGGTCATTCCTGATATCGCCATGACACGTCCCGTGCTGATGCAGGTGATCAATTGCCTCCAGACAGGGCAACAGTTTGCGAAGAATCCATGGAAGATCCTGGAAGTAATACTGGCGATGGGACTTGTTGATGTTGTGGATGAGATTGAACAGGCTCTGTCCTCGAATGAAGTCGATCACCCTGACATTGTTGCCCGCGTCATCCACAGTGGTATACCCCTGCATGAACCGATGATCGCCGCGAACCAGTTCAAGAACCTGCGCTTCCTTCTCCGGGCTGCGATAGCAATGGACCCGGAAAACACCGATATGCACATGAAACTCTTCGTGGAACACGGTCTTGAGTATCTTCTGCTGACCACTGTCGAGTTGCCAGGCGCCAAGCACCCAGTACTTGGGCTGGTCTCCGATTCCGAATCGGGTCTCGTACTTGTGCCCGGTTATGAGGAATCGTTTGCCGTCAAGACACAGGATATCCCCACGAGTGATCCGCATCGAGTCCGTGGTGTCATCGATAAGATTCGGTTGCGGCACCATCGCCCAACCGGTTAGTTCCTTGATTCGCTGACGAAGTTGTTCTTTGTCGTTTATTGCCAAGCCCGGGCACTCCCTGACTGCAGATCACACTGCCTATGCGCTCTCAATGCAAACTACGCGGCCACTCAGTGCGCCGCAAGGCTTTAACACACAGATGCCGGAAGCACTGTACACTGAAAGAAACGGCTGACCCGCCTGGATCAGCCGTAGCATAACATGCAATGTATCTCAATGATTCGACTTAGCACGGACAGGGCGCCGGCCCGCCACTAAACAAGAAGGAAACCAGGTAGGTCATATCGGAGATATTGATGCTCGTGTCGCAGTTGATATCTCCATGCGCCGCAAAGCACGGCGTCGGTCCACCACTGAACAGGAACGACACAAGGTAAGTCATGTCCGAAATGTTGATCGTCCCATCGCAGTTCATATCACCACGCATAGTACAATCACCGCCGCTGCTCTCAAGAGATTGCCAGTATCCCTGGTTGATCGTATAGTTGGCCGAGCTGACCGGTCCAGCGGCCACCTGGCCGACGGTACCCGATACAGTGTAGTTGCTGGAGCTCATGGTCCCGCCGCCGCTTCCAATAACAAACCAGTCAATTGTCTCGCCCGCCTCAGTATCCGCTTGGACAACCGCAGCCGCAATGAAAAGCAGACAGGCCACAAAGCCAAATCCTGTCAGAATATGCCTCACGATCTACTCCCCGTCTATGACAGTTAAACCACTCACGTTCTCATTACCGGTCCGCCCGGCCAGAAGCATCTCCACCAACTGTGACAGCTCCGTCACCTGCTCCCGAAGGTCTGCCATCTGTCGGTTTACATCTTCGAGCTGCTGGACCTTTGTCGTTAACTCATCCTGGGTCCTGGTCAGCTCCTTGATCGCCGCCAGAGCAATACCGGCCGGATCAATAGATGAAATCGCGGTACTGTCCATTCCCACATTGAAGGCTGCGTAGAAATCCTGCGCCACCGGACCAATATGGGTAATGGCCGGATCCTGAGTTCTGTAGTTCCATCTTAAGATATCAAGATTCTGCAGTTTTTGCAAAACATCCCTGCCATCAACTTTTGCAAAATTCTCTTTGAGATTGCGGTCAGAGGCATTGGTCCAGTCGCCTCCCTCTGAAAGGTAGGCCCCAACAATCGTGTTGATCAGCTTGTTGGGTTCATAGGACGCCGTCCCGCCCGTGTTCGTAACGAAAATACCGCCATCCGCGCGAATAACAACCTGTTCAGCACCACCGGTGCCGATTATGTCCCCTCACGTGACGCAATCGTTCGCCGCCAGGATGATACTGCCATCGTGGGCCGCGTTGCCGTTGTTACCCATCGCGATCGACATCAGCCCGGCCGCCTGACACCCCTTGCCGCCCGGAACCGACGAGTACAGACCGGCCGCAATATTGTTGTTACCGCCGAGGACGGCCGAGTAATCGGCGTAGGCATAGTTGTCAAAACCACCAATGACCGTGGCGTAATCGCCCTCAGTGCTGTTGCTGGATCCGGCGCAAAACGTCCCCTTGCCCGGGTTGTAGTTCGAGCTGCCAACCGTGAGCTTGTCGGTGATCATAACATCACCGAGAATGGTACCCGCCAGCGCCCCGTCCACGGAGGCTACTTTGTATGCAAACGGAACCGTGAAGAACTGCAAACGCGGCGACAGCTCAGGCTCTCCGTCAACACTGATTCCCAGCCAGCGCAGGCTGTCGGTGAAGTGGCTGACATCAATCGGTGTAACTGCACCCAGGTATGTGGCGAACTGCCCATTCGTGAACTGCAGGCTGTTCTGCGTCTCGGTCCAGATGGCCGTACCACCGACCGGGGTGTCGTACAACGAAAAGGTCAGGTCGTGAGTACCGGTGACGGGACTGTCGTCGCTGTCAAACAGCATCCCCTGGTATGAAATCTGCGGCGGGACACCGGCTATGGCGGCCGAGACCACCACCAGGGCGACCCCGAGTAACAAGAAGATCGATCGCATGTCATGCCTCCGTTGATGTTGGGCAAACCGGCACCAGAAGAGAGTGCCATGTTGTTATTTTCGGTCGTTGGGCGGACAATCCTTACTGCTTTGCACGGAAGGCAGAAGCTGTCAGATCGGCCAACTCTCATTAGTTCAGGTAGATTCCTGTCGGTATACCATAGGAGGCGGCGGTGAGACCCGTACCTTGCTATCGATTTATCCAGAAGAGCAGAAACCGAATCTACAACGACAGCGAGGCGCCGACAGTCACTGTTACATCTTCGTAGTCGTACAACAGGTGGCTGGACGAGTTGCTCGTATAATCGATGCTGGCATTCAGCCTCAGCATACAGCCCGCCACCGAGCACGGCCGCTCCACACCTAAGTATGTACGGCGCTGGTCATCGACCCGGTTGACAAAAGTCCAGCGCTGGGTGCCACCCGGCCCAACCAGCTGGGTGCGAACTTCCCAGGCCGGCAGATACTCCTTGTGCCAGTATCCGGCCCCCCAAGTAATCGCCACTCTTGGAATGAGGAAAGTCTTGATACTGACGGACACTGACTGTCCCTCCCACACCGACGACCACGGCGAGACAATATCCGAGGCCGTATTGGAGGAGATGCCCATCACGATATTGTCCTCGGAACCGGGCATGCGACGCCAGGTAAAGGTGGCGCTCAGGCCGGTCTTGTCACCGAGAGGGCGTGAAAACCTCGGCGAAACATACAGCAAACTCAACAATTCCGAGCCATCGCCAGCCTCGATAGGCGTCAGCCCGTCGGCGGGGATATTGGTGTTCGTAGTTGTATCATTCATTGCATCCCACCAGAACACCTTAGTCAGAAAGGTGGAACTGGTCAATGACACCCCGAACTCGGCATCAAGAACATTGCTACCGGATAATGTCCAGTTGAAACCGCCGAAGAAGTCATACTCGCTTCGATCGATTTCATCTGAGTTCGAATAGGCCGTTTCCTGGATACTGCCGCCGGCCCGTAACCGAAGATTGTCCGATGGGACCGCGCCGGCAGTGAGAGTCAGCGAGGCATCATTGTTGTTGTAATCCTCGAAAAGGTCCTGATACCCCTGGACGTCAACACTTCCCTGCATAAAGAGCGACACACCCTCCTCAGACTGCCAGGGGATAAACCCAATAGTCAATCCGCTGCGGAAATTTGAGAGATCTTCAAGATCGGAGACGTCATCGTCGAGACCGTAGTAAACCGTGTATTCCCCATTGATAGACACTTCCATAGTCGGTATGGGATAGAATCGAAAGGCGGCACGCGGCGTCGTGTACCACGCATCGCTCTGGCCCGCATTCTTCAGTAGATTGGTTGTATGAGCCTGATCGAAGCCGAGCTCAAGCCCGATCTTGGCCATCGATTGCGATCCGCCCAGCAAGATGAGCACCACAAGAAGCACGATTGTGTATTTCATGCGCCCGGGCCTCAGAAGCAAATTCCGCCGACACACACCTTGCCCGATGTGCCGACACCTATTCCGTTGCCGGGCCCAAAATCCTCGCCCGCGTAGAAACCACCACGGAATGAGCAAAGATCACGGACTGCTCGCTGACGCACCTTGTAGCGCTCCATAACGGAGAAATCAGCCATGGGGTCGGCCGAGGCGACATCGACCGCATCGAACATCCCTCCCATCGAATTGCCGCTGGCGGCCATGGCCGGTCCGGCCTCAAACTTGTCCCCAACGAACTCATCCGGTATGCCGTCGTCATTACCATCGGTAAGATTGTCATTGATACCATCGCCGTCGAGATCAACAAAACGGGTCTCGGCAGGTCCGGCCACTGCGCTTGCTGCTCCAAGGCACAAAAAGCACACGAGCAAAGCCAGAAGACTCATCGCAAACTTGATCATCTACTACTCCCAGTGACTGATGTGCTCTCGGGTGACTATAACGTCACCCGAGAGTCTAAAAACTCATTCGTCCTATACTTGTCCTGCGCTGACTGTATCAGAAACAAACAGGATCCGCGCCGCTGCTGAAAAGATATGCGACCAGATAGGTCATGTCACTAATATTCGTCGTCGTGTCATTGTTGACGTCGGCAGCATCGGCAAACGGCGGAGGCGTACCGCCGCTGAAGAGGAAAGCGACAAGATGAGTCATATCAGAGATGTTGACACCATCGGCCTGACCATTCACATCACCACACGTGTATATTGACACGGGCAGGCTCGCCGTCCACTGCGATTCCGCATCAAACTCGTCACGAGCCTTGACCATGACCTCGTAGTCGCCGGCCGAAGGATAGTTGTACGTATGCACACACAGTGAGTTGGAAGCATATGGTCCGATCCAGCCGCTGGCTTCACCATTACCATAGTCGAACATGAAGTACACATCATTACCATCGGGATCAGCAGCATAGGTCTCAAACTCAGCTGTCTCGCCTGCTGCCAGTGTGTCCTGCTCAATATTCAACGTACCCGGTGTGTCGGGGGCCTTGTTATCCTGATTGATGATGGTCACGGTCACCTTGATCTCATTTGTTCCGACCCACTCGGTCTCGAGGGTCATATCAAGGTCTGGCACACCAGCGCGACCACCGGCCGCCTCGATCGCATTACGGTACGAAGTTTCATTGAAGTCGCCGGAACCGACCACCGTCCCATGGCCGCCATCAAAGTACACCGTCGGGAATCCGTACAGATTAAACTGATTGATCCGCGCGGCGGCCAGCGGATTCTTGTCATTGACCAACGCAACGTAATACATCGGGTAATCTCCGGAACCCTTGATCGATCGCAGCCTGCCCCCCGCGTATGGACAGTAACCACAGTTGGTTGCGGTAGCCTGCTCGATAAAGACACCGTGATTGCAACCGCCGAACCCCGTATCTCTGGCAATGTGTCCCGGAGCAGCTTCGGCGGCGGCATCGACCCAGTATGCCGTAAATGGATAACCCGACGGCGGGTATGAGTAGCCCGTATGAGCCGCGGCGTTGAAAACAGCGGCGATGGCCACGATGTTACTCTGCTGAATATTGCCGAAACCGGCGATAGTCGAGTTCCAGTTAGCACTGAACTCAACCGTATCAAACTGCCCGATATTCAGAACCTCTTCCATGGCGAAGTCCAGAAACGGCATCTCATAAGCGTTGCCCCAGTTGTCCCACCAGCCCATTGAAGAATTGTACTCGCAAACATAAACCCTCAACGTACCCTGGTACTCGCCGGCGCGATCAGTAACACTGCTCTCGACTGTGGGACGGTCGATATCAGCTGGGTCAAGATTCGGACGAACCTCGAAATTCTGTGCAGCAAATGCAGTCACAACCAACAATGCGACTACAGCTATCACTACTATCAACGGGGACTTAACACTGTGCATCATGGGCGGGATCTCCCTTGTGTGTATTTGGCGTGTAACGCTGTGAGATTATAAGTGAAATATATCGCCATCGGCCCTTATGTCAACCACAATTATCCATGTTGTAATAGTTTACAGCGGACCTAAGTGCTTATTCATTAACATCTTCCACAAGCTCAATCATTACCACAAAGTATGGTATTGGGAATGCTTCCGAACTATCGCTTAACCGACCTCTCAGGCATAACTATGCTGCTGGTGAATTGTCAACTCTCCGTTCGTCTTTCTGTCGGACGTAACCACATGATGGACCACCAGCTGGATGGCCGTCAAGAGAACGGAATGCCAAACCAAACAACAATCAGCACTGTGCCTTAGTCGGGTCTTCCGAGGGGACCTCTCAGTAAGTATCAGTAAGTATGTTTCGACCCTTGCGACAGGTACAAACGGCAGAGACATGTGGATTACCTGCTATCGCAAAATACCCTCAAGTGGCGAATAGTCAACCGTTTTCACCCCAATTGATACCGGTCTCGGCAT
>CAZXRO010000130.1:5029-7648 GCA_964642435.1 uncultured Ignavibacteriales bacterium | reverse complement strand
GACCACGAGCCTCTCAAAGAACTGTGGACTTGCAGCTTTGATGGCATCAAGCAGTTCTTGTGCCAATCGAGTTTGCAGTTCTTCAAACGCCGTTTCAAGAGCTTCCTGCGGAGTATCCTCTCTGTCACCCGCTCGACTATTTCTATCTGAGTCGGCACCGCCGTCGGTAGCGGGTTTCGACCGGTCCCGGAAGTCGCGGAATTCCTGAAAGCGCATTAGGTAATCATTGTTCACCTCCGCATTTTCTTCAAGCGCCTTACGTCCGCGATCTGAAATGCGGAAAACTCCACGCTTGAGTCTCTCTACCAAACCAGCTTGAGCCATATAGGATATTGCCCATGAAATTCGGGAGTATATGACAGGAGCACTTCCGCTTGGGAGTAATCGGCTTCGTTCTTCCTCAGTAAGTCCCAGCCGCCCTGCCAATTCCTCAACAGCGTCCCTTAGCGCGACTTCATCACGCTCGCTGGCTATCTCCAGTAGCGGCCTCATGATTGTCTGATAATCCGGTATAGCCAAATCATCTCCCCCTACAACGGGATGTTCCCGTGCTTCTTCGGCGGGTTGCTATCCTGCTTCGTCTCAAGCATCTCAAACGCCCGGATCAGCCGCGGACGAGTCGTCTTCGGCTCAATCACATCATCAACATACCCGCGCGCCGCCGCTATGAACGGGTTCGCAAACTTCTCCCGATAGTCATCCGTCAACCGCTGCGTCTCCGCCTCGGCATCCTTCGCCTCTGCGATCTGCTTGCGGAAGATAATCTCCACCGCCCCCTTCGGGCCCATCACCGCAATCTCCGCCGTCGGCCACGCATAGTTGATATCCCCGCGCACGTGCTTGGAATTCATGACATCATACGCCCCGCCGTACGCCTTGCGCGTAATCACCGTCACCTTCGGCACCGTCGCCTCGCAGTACGCATACAGCAACTTGGCGCCATTGCGGATAATCCCGCCATGTTCCTGGTCCACTCCCGGCAGGAACCCGGGGACATCCTCGAACGTCAGGATAGGGATATTGAATGCATCGCAAAACCGGATAAACCGCGCACCCTTGGTACTGGAGTTGATGTCCAGACACCCCGCCAGCACCTGCGGCTGGTTGGCGATAATGCCGATCGAACGCCCACCCAGATGCGCAAACCCCACCACGATATTCTGCGCGAAATCCTCATGCACCTCAAAGAACGAGCCGGAATCAACAATATGGCCGATCACGTCCTTGATATCATACGGCATGTTCGGGTTCTCCGGCACCAGCGTGTTCAGCACCTCATCCTCGCGCTCCAGCGGATCGCTGCAATCGGCTGTCGGCGGATCCTCCATGTTGTTCTGCGGAATGTACTCCAGCAGCCGCTTCAGCCGCCCGATCGCATCCGCCTCGTTCTCACAGGCAAAATGCGCCACGCCGCTCTTGCTCGCGTGCGTCATCGCCCCGCCAAGCTCCTCGCTGGTCACCTGCTCATGCGTCACCGTCTTGACCACGTTCGGCCCGGTCACGAACATATAGCTGGTCCCCTTGCTCATGAACACGAAATCGGTTATCGCCGGGCTGTACACGGCCCCCCCGGCGCACGGACCGAGGATCAGCGAAATCTGCGGTACCACCCCGGAGGCCAGCGTATTGAGCAAAAAGATATCAGCGTACCCGCCCAACGAGACCACGCCCTCCTGGATTCGCGCGCCACCCGAGTCGTTCAGCCCGATCACCGGCGCGCCCACCTTCATCGCCATCTTCATGATCTTGCACACCTTCTCCGCGTGCGCCTCGGACAGCGAACCGCCGAACACCGTGAAGTCCTGGCTGAAAATGAACACCTTGCGCCCGTTGATCTCACCGCATCCGGTCACCACCCCATCGCCGAGTACCTTCTGCTTATCCAGCCCGAAATCACTCGAACGGTGCGTGACAAACATGTCGAACTCTTCGAACGAGTTCGGGTCCACCAGCAGTTCAATCCGCTCGCGCGCCGTCAGCTTCTTCTTGGCGTGCTGCGCCTCTATTCTCTTCTCGCCGCCACCGAGCTTCGCCTCGGCGCGCATCTGTTCCAGCTTGCGTAATTTTTCCTCAAGGGACATATGTCAGCTCAATCTCATGCTAACGCGCCCGCAACAGGCGCAACTGTAAGCTTCTTGTTGTCATCATACCGCACCCGGCCCAGCGGCGTGTGCGTGTCGTGGTCAAAGGCCATCACGATCTGCTCCTCGACTATCTGCGGAACCTTCTCGCGCTTGACCTCCATCGTCTCCAGCGGAAACAAATCGGTCGCCGGCACATAGGCCACCTTCATGTGCGCCGAGGTACAGAAAATGTCAGCATAATACCACACCTTCTGCCCGCCCGACTCCATCTCCAGCCCGAAATGCCCCGAGGTATGCCCGCCGGTGCGTACCGCCCTGATCCCGTCAAAGATCTCCCGATCCGGTTCAATCAAATCCACCACCTGCGCATCCTTGAGCGCCTGCAGCCGCTCCGGCGAATATACCGCCGAGGTCCGCTCGTCCGGCTTCATCGCCGTCTTCCACTCCGTACGCCCGATCACATACCGCGCGTTCGGAAACCTCGGCACATACTTCCCGCCCTCCAGCTTCACCGCCCCCGCCGCGTGGTCGGTGT
>CAZXRO010000130.1:0-5019 GCA_964642435.1 uncultured Ignavibacteriales bacterium | reverse complement strand
CAAATGGGTCAGGATCACATAGCTGATATCCTCCACCGTCAGCCCCAGCGAGGCCAACCCTTCGTCCATCATCGAATGCCCATCGGTGGTATATATCTTCTTCTCACGTTCCGTCAGCGTGTCCCCCAGCCCGGCATCGAATAGAATATGCCGCCGGCCCTGCGAGAGCACAAACAGGTTAGTCACCATGTCGATCAGGTTGTTCTCGTCGGCCGGGATCAACCGGCTCCAGATCGACTTGGGGACCACCCCAAACATAGAACCTCCGTCGAGCCGGAACTTCTGCTCGACGAAGGTTCGTATTTCGAAATCACCGAATTGCATTAGCGGCCGATGACATTACCGGCGATCACCAGGCGCTGCACCTCGGAGGTACCCTCGTAGATCTCCAGCACCCGCTGGTCGCGGTAGAGCTTCTCGATCTGCGAGAACTCGCCGATATACCCGTATCCACCGTGGATCTGCATGGCGCGATCAACACAGAACCGCGCCGTCTCCGACCCGTGCAGCTTGGCCATCGAGGCTTCCAAACTGAACCGCTCGCCTGCATCCTGCAGCTTCGCCGCATGGTAACACATATGACGCGCCGCCGCCACCTGCGTGGCCATGTCCGCTATCATCCACTGGATCGCCTGGAGCTTCGCAATCGGCTGGCCGAACTGCTCGCGCTTCTTCGCATACGCAATCGACTCATCCAGCGCCCGCTGCGCAATACCGACACCCTGTGCCGACACACCGATACGCGCCGAATCCAGGGTCGTCATCGCATAACGGAACCCCTTGCCATACTCACCCAGCAACGCATCCTTCGGCGCCTTCACGCCCTTCATCACGATCCCGCCGGTCGTCGCCGCACGCATCCCCATCTTGTGCTTCAGCGTCCGCGCCTCCCAACCGGGCTGATTGGACTCGACAATGATCGCCGACAACTTCGGCTTGTCCTTCACCTTGCAAAACACCACACCCACATCGGCAATGTCGCCATGCATGATGAACGTCTTCTCGCCGTTGATCACAAACCCGTCGTCCGTCTCCTCCGCCTCGGTCTTCTGGTTGGCGGCATCGGATCCTGCATTCGGCTCGGTGAGCACGAAGGCCGGCACAATTTCACCCTTGGCACACTTCGGCACCCACTTCTTCTTCTGCTCGTCATTGCCGAAATGCAAAAGCGGGTGCGTCGCCAGCTCTCCCACCGCACACAACAGACCGATTCCCGGATCGTGGTAGCACAGCTCCTCGATCAACGTGATATACTCCAGGTGGCTCTTGCCCAGGCCGCCCAGCTCCTTGGGCATGCAATAACCGATAAACCCCGCCTTGCCCAGCTCGCCATACAACTCGCGCGGGAACTTGCGCGGCTCCGGCATCCTGTCCAGCGCCTCGGAATTCGGGTACATGTGCTTCTCGGCAAATGCCTTCACTTCGTCGCGTACGGCCTGCTGCCGCTCATCAATATTCTTGTTCATGCATTCCTCCAGACGGAAACTCCTGTATGTGTTCTCAAGTAATCAGCTAACTGAATCAGCTCTTCTCCGAGGCCCGCCGCTTCTCAACTGCCTGCCTCAGCCAGGCGATAGCCTGCTCCGTCGGCGCCCCGGGCGTGAACACCTTGTCCACTCCCATGCCTTCCAACTCTTCCTTGTCGTCATCCGGGATTATCCCGCCCCCGAACAACATGATATCCTCCGCGCCCTGGCGCTTCAGCTCCTCCAGCACCGCCGGAAACAGCGTCATGTGCGCCCCCGACAGCACCGACAGCCCAATCGCATCCACATCCTCCTGGACGGCGGCATCGACAATCATCTGCGGCGTCTGCCGAAGCCCGGTATAGATCACCTCCATCCCGGCATCGCGAAAGGCGGCCGCGATCACTTTCACCCCCCGGTCATGACCATCCAGACCGGGCTTCGCCAACAGCACTCGTATCTTGTGTTCCATAGTATCGCGTGTATCCTGTTACCTGTTTGCGTTATCTTCTCTGCGCAAAGCCCTCTCCCCTCACGATGCCACCATCGCCGAGGGCGGCTCCACGTACTCGCCCCACTCCTCGCGAAGCACGTCGCACATCTCGCCCAGCGTACAATACGCCCGGCTGCAATCCATGATCGCCTCGAACGTATTGCCCGTCTTGGTCCGCGAGACCTCGCGAAGCTTCTCCAGCGTCTGTCGCACCGCATCCGCATCCCGCTCGGACTTGATCTTCGCCACAAAATCCCGCTGCTCCTGCTCTACCTTGCGGTCGATACGAAGCACCGGAATCTCAACTTTCTCGTTCTCCATCACGAAATCACTCATCCCCACTATCTTCCGCTCCCCCTGCTCGATCTCGCGCTGGAACCGGTACGCCGCCTTGGCAATCTCGCGCTGCAAATACCCCTCCTCGATACACTCGATCACGCCGCCCCGACGATCAATCTCATCGAAATACTTCTGCGCCTCCCGCTCCATCTTATCCGTCATCGCCTCCACGAAATACGATCCGCCCAGCGGATCCACCGTGTTCACCACGCCCGTCTCATAGGCAATGATCTGCTGCGTGCGCAAGGCAATACGCACCGCCTTCTCACTGGGCAGCGCCAGCGTTTCATCCATCGAATTCGTATGCAGACTCTGCGTGCCGCCCAGCACCCCCGAGAGCGCCTGCAGCGCCACCCGGGCGATATTGTTCTCCGGCTGCTGCGCCGTCAGCGAACACCCCGCCGTCTGCGTGTGGAACCGAAGCAACCAGCTCTTGGGGCTCTTCGCGCCGTACTTCTCCCGCATCCGACGCGCGTATATGCGACGAGCCGCGCGGTACTTGGCAATCTCCTCGAAAAAGTCAGAATGCGCATTGAAGAAATACGAAATACGCGGCGCAAAACTGTCAACATCCAGCCCGCGCTCCAGACACGCCTCCACATAATGGAACCCATCAGCCAGTGTGAAGGCAAGCTCCTGCACCGCCGTCGAACCCGCCTCGCGGATGTGATAACCGCTGACACTGATCGTGTTCCACTGCGGCACCTCGCGCAGGCAATACTCTATCAAATCCACAATCATCCGCACCGATGGCCGCGGTGGATAAATGAACTCCTTCTGCGCAATGAACTCCTTGAGAATATCGTTCTGCAACGTCCCGCGAATCTGGTTGAAGGGTATGCCACGCTTCTCCGCAACCACCAGGTACATGGCCAGCAACATGGAGGCGGGGGAGTTGATCGTCATCGAGGTCGATACCTTCGACAGGTCAATATCCTGGAAAACGATCTCCATATCGGCCAGCGTATCCACAGCCACGCCGCACTTGCCCACCTCGCCCAGCGAACGCGGGTGATCGGAATCATAGCCCATCAATGTCGGCAGATCAAACGCCGTCGACAGCCCGCCGCCACCCTCTTTCAGCAGCATCTTGAACCGCTCGTTGGTCTGGCTCGGCGTCCCCATCCCGGCAAACTGACGCATCGTCCACAGCCGCCCGCGATACATCGTGTGATGTACCCCGCGCGTGTACGGATACTCGCCCGGCAGGCCGATCTCGTTCAGGTAGTAGTCTTCATCAGTCGCCCCCGGCACCATATCTGGCGTGTACAATTCCTCCACATCCTCGCTGCTGATCGTGAAGAAACGCGGCAGCGACGTGCGCTTGCGAAGCTCGCTCGCCTTCTCTTCCCACTGCTGTTTGCGCCGGGCCAACTTGTCCAGAAATTTCCTATCGTACATATCCAATTCTCCAGTTTCGTTGTAATCGCCTAAGATATGACAACACCGAGCGAAAAGCAAGTGCGCCGCAACCGCCAACGACTCCCCATCGCGCCTGTTAACAGCCTGTCAGGCACGATGTTACCTCATGCTCCGTGATGCCGGACAAAACCGCTCGCAAAGATAATACGCAGCCCGCACCGGCGTCACGGGCGACAACCCGAACACGGTCACACCAGACCTTCGATAACTTGACAGTGGTAAACAAATCAGGCCGCGCCCCCAACCGCCTGTTCACTGCGATGAATCAGGAAAACCGCGCAAACAACTCCTCGCCCACCTGGTAGGGATTCGTCTTGCGGGAAATAATGTCATCAAGCAGCTTGTCGAAATCCATCTCGCCGTTCACCCGCCGCATGAACTCCGTGCGGAAGCGATGACTGAGGATATTCAACAGCATCTTGTGAAGCTGCGCGCGACGCTGCTGCTCGAACCGGCCCCGCTCTTTGCTGAACTCAATATACTCCCCCACCGTATCGAACAGGGCATCGATCCCATCGCGAGTCGTCGCCTGCGTCCGCAGCACCGGAATCTGCCAGTCCCCCTGCTCGTGCTTGCGAAGTTCCAGCGTCCGCTGCAAATCCTGCTGCAGGTCCTCGGCGCCGGCCCGGTCAGCCTTGTTGATCGCAAACACGTGCGCTATCTCCATCAAACCCGCCTTCATCGTCTGCACCGCGTCGCCCGATTCCGGCACCAGCACCACCACGACCACATCGCAATTGTCGATAACATCCAGCTCCACCTGCCCCACCCCCACCGTCTCGATCATCACCACGTCGTACCCGAATGCATCGAGCACAACGCTCACATTGCTGGTCGCCGCCGACAACCCGCCCGTGTGACCGCGTGTCGCCATCGACCGAAAGAACACCCTGCCGTCGGTGGGGAACTCATTCATGCGCACGCGATCCCCAAGCAACGCCCCGCCCGTGAATGGCGAGGTGGGGTCCACCGCCACGATACCCACCCTTTTCTGCTGATTCAAGAATTGATGCACCAAGCCGTTGACCAACGTTGACTTACCCGCCCCCGGCGGACCGGTGATACCGATACGTATCGCCCGGCCGCCGTCTTCATAGAGCTTGGCCAGCGTGGTCTTGTAACCGTCGCGCTCGTTCTCGACCTGGCTGATTATCTTCGAAAGCGCCCGGACCTTGCCGCTGTAGAAATCATCCAGAAGGCCCATACTACAATCCCGGCCCGACACTCCCGGCGGTCAACTTGATATCCTTCAACCGGATCTGCTTGCGCGTAACATCGTTGTACGTGTTGTACTCTACC
>CAZXRO010000129.1:0-7651 GCA_964642435.1 uncultured Ignavibacteriales bacterium | reverse complement strand
CGCGACAAATCCATGTCTGCCTACACCGGACTGATCCGGATCGAACAACACGCCAAGACCTGTGAGGCCTACCAGGAAAATCGCAATCTGTTGCTCAACCGCGGCACGCGCGCCGAAACCATCCCCGAACTGGAGATTCTCAACGAGGACGTCCAGTGCAGTCACGGCGCAACCATCGGCCCGATCGACCCGGAACAGATCTTCTATCTGGCTGCCCGGGGTATCGACAAGGATCGCGCGGTGCGCATGATCGTGCGCGGCTTCTTTGAGGACTCGCTGACCAAAGTGCCGGAGGACCTTAAAGAGCGTATCGACGACTATGTCATCAATCGCTTGGAAGGCTTGTAAGTATGGGTGAGTTCAAGAAGTTCGCTACGGTTTCTGAGATCCCCCAGGGCAGTATGAAGCCGTTTACCATTCGCCATGACCGCATCGTCATTGCCCATGTACAGGATGGTTTCTACGCTTTCGCCGATGAGTGCACACACGATTCCGCCCCCATTTCCGACGGGAGCATCAACGACCACCAGGTCGTATGCCCTCGTCACGGTGCGAAGTTCAACATAGTGACGGGGGCGGTCGAGGCTCCACCCGCCATTGTCGGGATCGATACGTACGAAGTGAAAGTCGATGGCGATGATATCCTGGTCAAGATCGACTGACATCGCCATTTGCATAGATTGAGGTAGTGTATATGTCCACTCAGCCTGACACATCGACCGCCGGGAGGCATACTGTGTCGACCAGCAAGCCCAGACACCTCGACACCGAGAAGATTCGGGCCGATTTCCCCATCCTCCACCAGAATATTGGCGGACACCCGCTGGTCTATCTGGACAATGCTGCCACAACACAGAAGCCGCGGGAAGTCATCAACGCCATTATCGAATACTACCGGAAGCTCAACGCCAACATCCATCGCGGATTGCACACGCTGTCCGAACGCTCCACCGAGGCCTATGAACACACCCGGCAGCATGTGGCGCAGTTCATTGGCGGCGTGAAGCCGCAGGAGGTCATCTTCACCGGCGGCACGACCGATTCAATCAACACGGTGGCCTACACCTGGGGAGAGCAGAACATCCACGAGGGTGACGAGATCCTTATCACCCAGATGGAGCATCACGCCAACCTGGTCCCATGGGTGAAACTGGCCGAACGCAAAGGTGCCGTGCTCAGGCAGATTCCCATCACCATCTGTGGCCATCTGGACCTCAGCGATATCGATGAACTCATCAACAAGCGCACCAGGCTGCTGGCAATAACCCATATGTCCAACGTCCTTGGCACAGTGCCGCCGGTGGCGGAACTGGCCGAAAAGGCTCACCGCGTAGGCGCGATCGTTCTCGGCGACGGCGCCCAGGCAGCCCCCCATATGCCGGTCAACGTACTGGAGTTGGGTGTCGACTTCTATGCCTTCAGCGCCCACAAAATGCTCGGCCCGACCGGCGTTGGTATACTCTGGGGACGCGAGGAGCTCCTTGAAAACATGCCGCCGTTCATCCTCGGCGGTGAAATGATCAGCCAGGTCCATTTCGACAAAGTCACCTGGGCCGAGCTACCCAACAAGTTCGAGGGAGGCACGCCCAATATCGCCGATGTTGTCGCGTTCGATGCCGCACTGCACTACCTGGACAACCTCGGTATGGACGCCGTCCGCCAGCATGAAATGGAACTGACCCAGTACACCCTGGACAAATTGAACGCCATCGATGGTATCGAGGTCCAGGGACCGATGGTGGCCTCGCAGCGCGGCGGCGCTATCTCATTCACCGATCGACAGTTACACCCACACGATATCAGCACCTATCTCGACAGCAAGGGAATCGCTATCCGCGCCGGACACCATTGTGCCCAACCGTTGATGCGACTGATGGGCAAGGTTGCCACAGCCCGCGCTTCAGTGTATATTTACAACACGAAAGCTGAAATCGATTACCTGACTGATATGCTCAAAGAGATGAGGAGTTACTTCGGACTATGAGCGGTTCCCTCGACGACATGTATCGGGAGATAATCCTGGACCACTACCGGTCACCCCGCGGCAACAAGCCGATCGATCGCATCGATATCACCAGCGCCGGCTCCAACCCCTCGTGCGGTGACGAACTGAGCCTGGAACTGGAAATCGAAGACCAGAGGGTTAAGGACGTCCATGTTGACTGCCGGGGCTGTGCCATCTCAGTGGCCTCCGGATCAATGCTGGCCGAACTGGTCAAGGGAAAGACCATCGACGAAGTCAAAACGATCGCCGAGGCCGTTCGCAAGATGCTCAAGGGCGAACAAGCCGACCTGCCCGACGACTCCGAGGACCTCGAGGCCCTGCAGGGCGTTCGCAACTTCCCGGTCCGCGTCAAGTGCGCACTGCTGGCCTGGGTCACCTTCATCCAGGGGATCAAAAACTGGGAAGAGGGCACAATCAGCAACCAGCAGACATCTACCGAGGATACGGAAGGGTAATACAGTGGCCAACTTACCGACCGCCGAAGAAGTCATGAACAATCTCAAACCGATCCACGACCCGGAGATACGCGTCGGGATTGTCGACCTGGGACTGATTTACGATGTTGCTGTAGAAGATGACGGCAAGGTCCTCGTCAAAATGACGCTCACCACACCTGCCTGCCCCTTTGGCGAACAACTCCTCACTGAGGTACACCGCGAGGTAGCCGCCATGGAAGGTGTGAACGAGGTGGAAGTCAGCCTGGTCTGGGATCCACCGTGGGACCCCAAAGAGATGGCCTCCGATCTGGCCAAAGACATCCTGGGAATCTGGTAGACAGTCTGTCAGTCAGCAGAACGTCAGCAGAACGTCAGCAGAACATTAGTGAATGAGTGAAGGCCGCCGCAACGCGGCTTTTTTGTGTATGCGCAAGATTCCGTCACCCAATTGAGTGATTACATCAGTGAGAAACCACCATCGACAATAATTGCCTGACCGGTTATCCAGCTTGAATCCTCGCCCGCCAAAAACGCCACAACATTCGCCACCTCGCGCGGCGTGCCGATACGTTTGAACGGTGTGCGCTCTTTCACCCGCTGCAGCAACTCGTCGTAGTTCGGAAACACCTTCAGGGCGTCCGTGTCGATAAACCCGCCGGACACACAATTGACCGTGATCCCCTTCTCAGCCAATTCCATAGCTGCATATCGCACCAGGTTCTCCAGCGCCGCCTTGGAGGCGCCAATTGCCGCATAGCCGGGGATATAGCGAGTCGATCCCAGCGAAGACAGCGCGATGACCCGCCCGCCCGGAGGCATTAACTCGGAGCCGATCTGCGCACACTGGATGAATGCCCGGGCATTAGTATGCATGGACAACTCCCACGACTTGAAATCTATCTTCATAACATCGCTGTACCGTCCCAGCGCAGCGTTCGACACCAGAATATCCAGCTTGCCGTAGTCTTCCTTGATCTTCTCGAAGACCATCGGAATCTGCTTCTCATTGCCCATATTGACTCGGTGGGCATAGCACTGCACGCCCATGCCCGTTATCGTCTCAACCGCCTTCTCCGCATCGCCGCGGCTGCGGAAATAGGCTATCTCAATGTCTGCCCCCCGCTCAGCAAGTTTCTTGGCCACCTCGAACCCAATACCCCGTGTTCCCCCGGAAATAAACGCAACCTTGCCTTTGAGATCCATCTCAGTCTCTCCCTTACCCGCTTGTGCGGTATATGTGGTGAGTTGTCGTGCCTTAGATCGTGTACCCGCCGGCTTGTGATTCTACGTCCTCGGCAAGCTCATCGAGCTTCACCGGTGTGAACGTAGTCTCAAAAACACGGGAGTACTCATCTATGAGTACCTTGCTAAACTCAGCCAGCGGCACATTGTTCCCGGTCAGGTCAGCAACGGATGTCATCACATCGGCCTTCAGACCACAGGGATTGATTTGTGTGAATTCAGCAAGGTTGGTGTTCACATTGATAGCAACACCATGATACGTGATCCAGTTCTTGACCGCGATCCCCACCGAGGCGATCTTCTTCCTGTCAACCCACACCCCGGTATACTCATCATCCTTGCGACCGGTCAGCTTCCACGACTTCAGCGTGTCGATAACACCCTGCTGGATGTCGTCCATGAACTTGTGCAGGTCACGGCCCCGACGGGTCAGGTTGAAAATGAAATAGGCCACCTGTTGCCCTGGACCGTGATAAGTAACGTCGCCCCCGCGTTCCACCTTGATCGGCTTCAGATCGCACTTGTCGAAATTCTCGATATGCCCATCTCGACCAACCGTCACCACCGGCGGATGTTCCACCAGGATAATCGTATCCCGGGCCATCCCCTCCTTGCGCATCTTTACCAGCCCACGCTGCCAGGACAGGGCGCGTTGATAGTCAACACGCCCCAGTTGCAGGATCCAGCCGTAGCGTTGGTCGATCGAATAACTCATGCTTTATCGAAGATGCAGTACCATTCCGGTCGGATCCGCAAGGAACCCCGCTACCCGGTGCAGAAACTGCACGGCCGTATGACCGTCAATCAGGCGATGATCAAACGACAGCCCGAAATTCGAGATGTGTCGGATCTTGATCTCATCATCAACCACCCAGGGCTTCTTCACGATAGCGTGAATGCCCAGAATCGCCACCTGCGGCTGGTTGATGATCGGGGTCGAACCCATGGCGCCAAACATACCGGCATTGGTCAGACTGAACGTACCACCGGAAACATCGTCCGGCGAAAGCTGGTTCTTGCGGGCCCGCTCGCCAATCTGGCCAATCTCAACCGCGATCTCGACTATCGACTTCTTGTCGGCGTTCTTGATGACAGGGACGATCAGCCCTTCCTCGCGGGCAACAGCGATACCGACATTGTAGTAGTTCTTGTAGATGATCTCTTTCTCGGTCATCGAGGCATTGAGCTTCGGATATTCCTTGAGGGCGACACAAACAGCCTTCACGATAAACGGCATATAGGTGATATTCGCACCGTACGTCTCCCGGAAGTCCTTCTTGATGCTCTCGCGGTAGTTGACCAGCTCCGTCATATCGACATCCTCGAACGTCGTCACGTGGGGTGAGGTCTGCACCGACTTGACCATATGGTCGCTGATCATCTTGCGGATACCCACCACCGGCTCACGCCGCTCACGCTGCGACTCCGGCAGCGGTTCGAATACCGGCACCTCGACCTTCACCTTCGGCTCTGCAGGTCGCTGTGGTTGCGGTGCCACCGGGGCGGCGCCCGCAGGTGGGCTCGGCGGCATGGAAGGAGCCGAAGGGGTCGGCGAGGGAACAGCCTGCTGGCTGAAACCGGCCTCGGTGCTCCGCGCGGCGACCGCATCCTCGACATCCTGTACAGTCACCCGACCATCCTTACCCGTAGGCGTTATAGTTGCCGGATCCAGCGAGTACTCACGAATCAACATCTTGACCTTGGGCGACATCTTGCCCCGGCCAACAGGAGCCGTCCCCTTCTTCTCCGGAACCTTGGGAGCTCCCGCCTTGGGCATGGCCGGTTCGGCCGGCTGCGGCTGCTCGGTCGGATCAGGCTTGGCCTCGGCCGGAGTCCCCTTACTCGCACCCTTGCCATCATCAATCACCGCAATACGAGTACCAACCGGGACAACATCCCCTTCCTTGGCCAGAATCTGCGTGATGATACCATCGGCTTCCGAAGGAATCTCGACATTCACCTTGTCGGTCATCAACTCTACCAGCGGCTGGTCATATTTGACCTCATCGCCTACTTTCACCTTCCACTCGAGAATCGTACCCTCGAGAACCGACTCACCCATCTGCGGAACGAGAACATCCATTGCCATTACTATGTCATCCTCTGTTTGTACTCAGTTCAATGCCAGATAATAATTGGCCGGAATATACGTTCCCATGAGCGGAAGTCAAGCATGGCGGATATCCGGCATCGACGTCACTGTCAGGCTATCTCCAACATCTTCTCCAGGGCCAGCAGCGCCTCGGACCGAGTCGGATCAGGTACTGAAATTGGCTTCAGATCGTCCAGGTTTTCCAGACAATGCGCCAGGTCGTTCAAGGTCGTACGGTACATATTGGCACACACCGGGCAGGTCTGACCGGAGAGCTCGAAAATCGTCTTGTCCGGGTATGTCATGGCCATGCGATTGATCAGGTTGATCTCCGTTCCAATGGCAATCGTTGACCCCGACGGCGCCTGCTCGCAATACTCCACGATAAACTTGGTCGAACCGTAGGCGTCCGCCAGACGCACCACCTCGTGCGGGCACTCCGGGTGCACCACCACTTTCACATCCGGATACTTCTCGCGCACTTCGCGGACATGATCAGCTGTGAAGTTCGTATGTACGTGACAGTGACCCTTCCACAGGATAATCCTGGCCCGGTCAATCTGCTCGGCCGTCAACCCGCCATCCTCGCGCGAGAAGTCCCACAGCACCATCTCTTCGGGCTTCAAACCATACCAGATACCGGTGTTGTACCCAAGATGCTCATCCGGGAAAAAGAAGATCTTCTCTTTCTGCTCGAACGCCCACTTCATTGCCGACTCGGCATTTGAGGAGGTACAGATCAAACCACCGTTGCGGCCGGTGAACGCCTTCAATCCGGCGGTGGTGTTCATATAGGATATGGGCACAACTTTGTCGCGATTGCCAATCTCTCCCAGATAGTCCCACGCCGCCAGCACATCGGCCATCTCGGCCATATCCGCCATCGGACAACCCGCCAGCGGATTGGGGAGGTAAACTGTCTTCTGCTCGTCTGTGAGAATATCTGCCGACTCAGCCATGAAATGCACCCCGCAGAACACAATGTACTCCGCCTCCTGCTGCTGTGCGGCAATCTTCGACAAAGCATAACTGTCGCCCAGGTAATCACCAAACTCAACTATCTCAACTCGCTGATAGTGGTGAGCCAGAATCACCAGCTTCTTGCCCAGCCGGGCCTTGGCGGCCCGAATCCGCTCTTTCAACTCATCGGTTGACGCTTCACGATATTCTTTCGGGAGTGAGAAGTACATCAGCTTGCCTCTTCCTTCCTTCAGCGTGGCTCGTCCTTTGCGGCCGTATTTGCCCTTGCGGCCTCGGCCTTGTTGCGCCGGACCTTCTTCATGACCAATTCGTGCCGATCGGTCGAATGGCCCGGGCTGACCTTGGCCTTCGGGTTCAAATAGTTCTTCGCATTGTTGACCGCTATGGCCACTTCCCCGCAGCCGGTAGAAATCAACTTCAGCTTGCCGTCATAGGTAACAATGTCACCGGCGGCATACACGCCCTCAACATTTGTACGCATCCGCGAGTCAACCGCAATAGCGTTTTTCTCGATATTCAGCCCCCATGCTTCAATCGGCCCCAGATTGGTCAGAAAGCCAATGTTCAGCACAATCGCATCAACCGGCAGCTCTATCGTCTCCCCCGTCTGAGTCTGCACTATCGTTGCCTTGCGAACCCAGTCATCCCCTTCGATCCGCCCCACTTCCCAGAACGGCACTTTCAACTCGACTGAGGACTCCCGCACTCGTCGAACCGTATCCTCATGGGCACTGAAGAAGTCATTGCGGTGAATATGCACCACGCTCGCCGCTACCGGCTCCAGCATCAGCGAGTAGTCGAAGGCCGAATCGCCCCCACCCACAACCAGGACGTTCTTGTCGCGAAATTCATCGAGCCGCGTGACAAAGTAGAACACGCCCCGTCCTTCCAGTT
>CAZXRO010000128.1:0-7699 GCA_964642435.1 uncultured Ignavibacteriales bacterium | reverse complement strand
GTAGATAAAATAGCTCTATTTACCAAACTTTTTCTCGGTCGTTAGCGTTCCACCTTTGTATGTTTTCTGCGGGTCTCGCAATGCTGGCTGTCGTTTTGGGGGATAGGTCAACCAGCAATGCAATCGCAACCTGCAGGGTTAAGTCTTGTGTGAAGACGAGAGTTACCTCACACAGACACGAATCACACTCACTCATTGGACGGAGGCGCAGTAATGCGAGTGACCAGGTTCTTTAGCTTGGCTCTGGGGGCAGTTCTTATCATCGCGGCTATGGTGGCGGCCGACGTGCCGAATCTCATAAACTACCAGGGACGATTGACAAACCAGGAAGGGGAGCCAGTTGCCGATGGCACCTATGCCCTGACCCTGACTGTCTTCGATGCGGCTTCAGGAGGCGTGCCCCAGTGGACTGAAACGCAAGGTAGTGTGGCTGTTCTGGACGGGCTGTTCACGGTGATCATGGGAAGCCAGAACCCCTTGCCGGACACGGTGTTCTCCGGTCCCGAACGGTACCTGGAGGTCTCGGTCAACGGACAGACTATCAGCCCCCGCACCCGGTTCACCTCAGTAGGATACTCGCACCGTATCAGCACTGTCGACGGCGCAAAAGGCGGCCAGCTTCAAGGAGCCCTGCAGGTTCAGCCGATCCAGTTTGACTCCACCGGCAATGGTCTGGTGATTCTGGGCACCGACAGTTCTCCGCTGGTCGAGGTGTCGGTCAACGCGCTCGGCCAGGGAACAGTCTCGCTCTATGAGCCGACGGATTCCAAGGAAGGTCTGGCCACCAATGTTAGGTCCATGGATTTGACTGTCGATGCTGCCGGTGTCGGCAAGATTATCTTCTATGAGCCGGTGGATTCGTATCAGGCGCTTTCAGGCCAGAGTCCGCGCAAGGTCGAGATGAGCCGTCAGGGACTCGTTATGTTTGGTGAAAACGATATAGACACCAATCTCTTTGTGGGTACCAACGGTGATATCGTCGGCTTGGGCCAGATTACCATGGGCGAAAACTCCTCCGACGGTGTCCAAACCGCCGTACTCGGTTTCGACAACGATGCCTCCGGTGACTCATCAGCGATCGGCGGAGGCACGTTCAACACGTCAGCCGGCGTCATCTCCGTGATTGGTGGCGGTCACCAGAACGCAACAACCGGCACAGGCAGTATGATCGGCGGCGGCGCTCAGAACACCGCCAACGGCGAGTACGCCACGATCTCGGGCGGCCAGGCGAACACCGCCGGCGGTGACTATTCGATCGTGCCGGGCGGGCTTGACAATTTCGCCAACGGTAGCGGTTCCTTTGCCGCCGGTCGAGGATCGGTTGCAGATCATGCCGGTGCGTTTGTCTGGGCCGACCAGAACGATGCCAAGTCCGGCTACTTCTTCAGTTCTACCGCGCCGAACCAGTTTCTCATTCGGGCCCGCGGAGGCGTTGGCATCAATACCAATGATCCCACCGGCGCTCTGGATGTTGCAGGTGAGCCTGGCGACAGCTCGGTGAACCTTCCCGATAATGCCATCTCCCGCCGCGAGATCATTGACGAACCCGGTCTGGCCTCGAATCTGTCAGGTGGCTTGCTGTCACTGCCGCAGGGGACGACGAGCATGATGGATGTCGTTACGACGAGCATAACGACTCCTGTTGACGGATACATCATTGTCCGCGCCTCAGCAACCCTGAAGAGTTCCGGGACGTCCGGCGCTAACCAGGCTGTCTTTCAAGTGGACGAACTCGCCGGGGGAATCGCAGAAGCACCATATTATCAGACGGTAGGAGGCGGAGACCACGACTCACCTGGCAGCAGTCACTATTACTCTGTATCTGCCGAGCGCGTCTTCATCAAGCCGGCCGGTAGCTATGAATTTCGCCTGGAGGGCATGGCGAGTTCTGCCAATGGTGGCGGAGCTGTCGCGCAGATTGAAAACCCCACAATCACGGCTATGTTCGTGCCCACAGCATATGGTGACGTGGTTACCAGCACTGGTGTGGCATCGAGCCGTTAAGGAGGGGAGACATGAGCAAAGCGACAAAACGTTGGCAAGATGGCGGCGCTACTGTGCTCTTGAGCATGGTCCTGGCTCTTGCGCTGACAGTCGGTTACAGTTGGGCCGATCCGGAGACGGTGCCAAAGTCCGATGTCCCCGATTACTCGAAGATGCTCACCGACTCACTGTCAGACATCAGTCGTGTGGGGCAGGTTACCTCCGGTGGTGGCGGTCGTGGTCAATCGGAGGACTTCGTATTAACGGCCACCATCGGCCAGGCAGTAGCCGGCCGCGGAGTGAACGACACGCTCCGGCTTGTGCAGGGGTTCTGGGGAGGGTACAGTGTTAGCGATTGCTGCCGGGGAATCCGCGGAAATGTCAACGGCGACGAAGCCGATGTGATCAATATTCTTGATGTGACCGAGCTCACCAATTACATGATGAAGAACGGTCCAGCGCCAACCTGTTTAGCAGAGGCGAATGTCGACGGCGATGACCAGGGCATGATTAATATCAGTGATCTTACCTATCTGGTGAAGTTTCTATTCGACGGCGGATCGGCGCCGATGCCCTGTCCGTAAGCCGAAACTACCACAGGTGAACCAAGCGGGCCTCGATGCAACGGCACGAGGCCCGTCCCCATTTCCGACCATTTGCCCGCAGCGCAGTTCCCCATTTGTCATCCGTTATCGCAGTTCCAGTGTTCTCCGGGAATCGTTCGAAGGAAAGACCCCGGTGTGAGCTGACTTGCCAGATTGCTTGCGGAACAACTCGGGTGCCATATTTGTTGTAACAGGCAATGAAGGGAGCAACATAGACAACGTGGAACCGACCGAACGGCAAGCATTTATCTCCATACTGCGCGCCGCCGAATTGATCCGCGCGCGATTCGAACGATTGCTGAAGAGCTACGGGTTGACCGAGCCGCAGTTCAATGTACTGCGGATCGTTCGTGGCGCCGGGAGAAGGGGGCTGCCCTCACAGGACATCGGCAAGCGAATGATTACCCGTGTCCCCGATGTTACCCGGCTGCTTGAGCGGCTTGAGCAGAAGGAACTGGTGACCCGTACGCGCAGCGAGGTCGATCGACGAGTTGTACTTACTCGCCTTACGCCGGATGGTCGAAAGCTGCTCTCGCGCCTGGATGAACCGGTCGACGAGTGCCATCGCCAGCAGTTCGCTCATCTGACAGCGGCCGAACGCAAGGAGCTGATCCGAATCCTCGGAACGCTGGCAGAGCAATAGAGTGTGGTCGCCTCTTCTCGGCCAATTCAATTGTTGCCACGAGTATATGGGGAAACTGCCATGATTACCATCAGAGCATCTGACACCCGAGGTCATGTCAACCACGGTTGGCTGGATACGTACCACACGTTTTCATTTGCCAGTTATAGGGATGCCAGTCACATGGGATTTCGCGTCCTTCGGGTTATCAACGAGGACCGCGTGGCTCCCGGCAAGGGCTTCGGTACTCATCCACATCACGATATGGAGATCATCACCTACGTGCTTGAGGGTGCGCTGGAGCACAAGGACAGTATGGGCAATGGATCGGTCATTCGACCCGGCGATGTCCAGCACATGAGCGCCGGGACGGGTGTTATGCATTCGGAGTTCAATCCCTCGACGACCGAGCCCGTGCACTTGCTGCAGATCTGGCTTTTCCCGAAGGAGAAGGCGATTGAGCCTCGCTGGGATCAGAAGACGTTTCCCGAGAGCGAGCGCAAGCGGCGGCTGCGGCTGATAGCATCGCCCGATGGTCGCGAGGATTCGATCGCAATCAACCAGGATGCCAGTCTGTTTGCCTCGCTTATCGATTCAGGTGATGCTGTCGATCACGAACTGGCGGATGGTCGCCATGCCTGGGTGCAAGTGGCGCGCGGGAGAGTAACTCTCAATGACACGATCCTTCACGCAGGTGACGGAGCCGCTATCAGCGAGGAGAAGGCACTGACAATCGGGACGGACGAGCACGCTGAAATCCTGCTCATTGACCTGCCATAACGGCAACACGCGCTGTTCATAGTTGTGATTGTGCTCTTTCCGACGTATACGCGGAGTAGCCAGTCTACGATCGCGATTACCTTGAACAACGGGCTGTTCTCACCTGTTGACCAAAGACAGAAAGGACTGTTGTGACTGATCATGCTGTGACTTCGACCCCTGATGATGGAGCTGTAGAGTGAAGTACTCCATAGTAACACTGATATGCGCCTATCTGGTCTCGTGTGGTAGTCTCGTGGCCGCCCAGACGACTGACAGCACGCTCTCGGATATCATCGATAAGGTCGACAAGCTGTACCGCAGCGAGTCGAGTCACGGCACCATGGAGATGGAGATCATCACACAGCACTGGCAGCGCACGCTGAGGATGGAAGTCTGGACCATGGGTATGGAGAAGACACTGGTGCGTATCCACGAACCCAGGAAGGAAGAGGGTGTGGGCACACTGAGAATCGAGGACCAGATGTGGAACTACCTGCCCAAGACGAACAAGGTGATCAAGATCCCACCGTCGATGATGATGTCCTCCTGGATGGGCTCGGACTTTACCAATGATGACCTGGTCAAGGAGTTCTCGCTCTTTGAGGACTACACTTACTCGTGGGCCGAGGTGGAGGATCCCTCGGATACGCTGTACTACATCCAACTCACGCCACGCCCGAATCTGCCGATTGTATGGGGCACAATTGTGATTGCGGCGCGCCAGAGCGATTACCTTCCGGTGTCGCAGAAGTACTATGACGAGAAGGGCCGCCTGATGCGAGTCATGACTTACAGCGAGATCCAGGTCATGGATGGGCGCAGGATTCCCACGACGATGACCATGGTTCCCCAGGATGAAGAAGGCAACAAGACAATTGTGCGCTACGAGGATATCGACTTTAGTGTAGATATCAGCGAGGATGTCTTCTCGCTGAGGAGTCTCCGCTCGTATCCATGAGAAAGAGGCGGCAGATGGCATGATAATCAAGGTAGCCCTTCGCAATGTGCTTCGTCAGAAACGGCGCAGCCTGCTCACGATACTGACCATGCTCGGAGGTTTTGCTCTCGCCGCGGTGTCGATCTCCTGGGGCGATGGTACCTATGCCCATGTTATCCGCATGTTTACTCGCAATCAACTGGGGCATATCCAGGTGCACCAGCAGGGCTATCTGGACCAGCGCTCGCTTTACAAGACGATTGACAATGTGAAGCAGATCGGTGACAGTATCGCTACACTCGATGGGGTTATCGGCTGGTCGCCGCGCCTGTTTGCGGCCGGACTGGCTTCGGTGGCCGAGCAGGCCTCGGCGGTCCAGATCACCGGCATCGATCCCGAACTGGAGAATGCTGCGACGCGCTTTGACCGAAAGGTGAGTGAGGGACAAACGCTGCCGCGCCAGGCTGAACACAAGGTGTTGCTGGGGCGCGGGCTGGCGCAAAGGTTGAAGGCGAGTATCGGCGATTCACTGGTGATTGTCTCCAATGCTGCCGATGGGTCGATCGCCAACGACATCTATCTCGTAAGCGGCATAGTCGAATCGGGCAACAGCCTGTCGGATCAGTTGACGTTGTACATGCACCTGATGGATGCACAGGAGCTCTTCTGGCTGCAGGGCCAGGTGCATGAGTTGGCCGTTATTGTCGATGATCTTGACTCGGTCGACCCGCTCACCGAGCAGATCCAGCAGCAATTGCCGAGCGGCCTTAACGCCGCCAGTTGGAAAGAATTTGCCCGGTCATTCTATATAGCTATGCAGGCGGACAAGAAAGGGTCATACATTGCGCTCGGCGTTGTGTTGCTGGTCGTGGCTGTCGGTGTTCTGAACACCGTGCTCATGACCGTCATGGAACGAAGACGTGAATACGGCATGCTTCGTGCGATCGGCACTACTCCCGCCCAGATTGTGCGCATGGTCATCTGGGAAGTACTGTGCATGGCTGCCATCGGAATAGCCGGCGGACTGGTTGTGGCTTATCTCGCGGCCTACTACCTCCTGATCGAGGGTATCCCCATGCCCGAGCCGTTCACGTGGGGCGGAGTGCAGTTCACGCACATGTACGCCGAATTGAGCGCCCATATCTTCTGGGTGCCGGCGCTGGCAGTCGTGGTGACAGCCCTGGTTGTATCGCTGTTTCCTGCCATCCGCGCCGCGCACGTCGCCCCGGCGAAAGTAATGCGGTTGCATTAGAGGAGTCCCTGCAATGTGGTTGCATATCAAACTGGCCTGGCGCAACGTCCTGCGCAATACCCGTCGGACGATTATCGCCGCTATCGCGATCGGAGTGGGACTGGCCTCGATGATCTTTGTGGATGCGCTCACGATCGGTATGGAACACAACATGGTCCATTCGGCTACCGCCTCCTACATGGGCCATGCTCAGATCCACAACAGACAATTCAACGAAACCCGCGAGGCAACCGCGACCATCACGAACCTCGGTTCACTGCTGGCGAAGCTTCGAGAGGACACCCTGGTCCACTACGCCTCGCCACGGGTACTGGGGCAGGGAATGATCTCATCGCCGGCCAACATGTCAGCGGTGCAGATGGTTGGAGTCGACCCGCAACGAGAACGCCACGTGTCACAAATCGATGAGGCTCTGGTTCATGGTGAATACCTCTCCGACACCACAGGACGCGAAGTGATTATCGGTTCCAAACTGGGAGAACGACTGGAAGTGGAGATCGGCGACCGGGTAGTGCTGACCATGGCCGAGGCTGAAACCGGCAATCTCTCCCAGCAGATGCTCCGTGTACGAGGGATTTACCATTTCAACTCAACCGAGCTGGATCAGGGAATGGCGTTTCTTCACATAGATCGGGCGCGGCAGATGCTGGCTCTTGAAGGTAGAGCGCACGAGATCGCTTTGGTCCTCAAGCAGGAGGGGTTGGGACGACAGACGGACCACCCTTTCTACGAGAAGTATTCAGCACAGGAGAATCTTGCGGAGGGATGGGCGGAAATACTGCCGCAACTGGAAGCAGCGCTGCAGATGTCGCAGTTCTCCACCTATATTGTGGGGCTCGTACTGTTCACGGTCGTGTCGCTGGGTATTATCAATACGCTGTTCATGTCGCTGCATGAGCGAATGTTCGAATTTGGTGTCATGCGGGCAGTCGGCACCAGTCCCTTCAGCATGGCACGGCTGATCCTTTTGGAGGCGGGGGCGTTGGCCTTGATCAGTGTCGTGCTCGGCATTGTGATCGGACTTGGCGTGACCCGATTGGTTGCGCACTTCGGAATCGACTACTCCGGTATCGAGTTCGCCGGTGCGACTTTCCGTGAACCGTTATATCCGGTGATGCAACTGGATCAGTTTATTCGTTTCCCGATAATGGTATTTGTGTTTACGCTGGTGGTGGGCCTGTATCCGGCCTGGTCGGCAGCGAAACTCAAACCGGCAGAAGCAATGCGCAAGAGCATGTAAGGAGGTCGAACATTGCCGGAATCATCGCGAGATACTGTCATCAGGACCGAGGCGGTCACCAAGGAGTACGCCGACAACGGTGTCCCGGTCAAGGCGGTGCGAGGGATAGATCTGACGATCACTCGCGGCGAATTCACCGCTATTGTTGGACCTTCCGGTTCCGGGAAGACGACGTTTTTGAATATCATCTCGGGACTTGATGAGCCGACCGACGGTACCGTTTACCTCGCTGGCCGGAACCTGTCTGAGATGAGCGGTAGCGACCTGTCCAATTACCGTCGTGATCACATTGGCTTCA
>CAZXRO010000127.1:6380-7817 GCA_964642435.1 uncultured Ignavibacteriales bacterium | reverse complement strand
CAATAGGTTCATATCTGGCGTACCGCCCACATCGACAGACATCGTGTACCGTAGGTCAAGGCCAGACCCCATTTGACCCTCCAGTGACTGCGAGGTAGTCGAGATCAACCGACGCATCCTCCCCTCCCATGTCTCGGGATAGCGCGCTCGGAAGCTTCGGTCTACATACACTTGCACGGGGATTCGACACCCGCCAGTGACAGTGGCTGGCGGCACTCTATCGGTAACTGGCACACAGGCCACTACGGAGTCCGCTGCCCGCATCAACGCCACAGCGCTCGGCGGAAGCATATTGTCCTGTACTTGATAAGTCTGTGTGGATATCGACTGCGTATCGCTTGCGTGGCCAGCAGCAATCACGGCTATAACCCGAAGACTGTCTAATGGCGGGGCAACGACCCATCGCATCCCCGCTTCGCCGGAATCGTCCACCCGAAGAGCGGCCGAACTATCTATTCGCTCGAAACTGGCCGTAATCACGATCGATGGGTTCGTGATCGACGTATCCACCATGTAGCCCTTCTGGCCAAGGCTGAACGACAAGAATCTGCTGAACGTCCGCTTAAGCAGAGGTGCTACTTCAATCGGTACCGTTCGCTTAACCACTATTCTCACATCGGCGGTTCTGGGGCGGTTTCCCGAAGGACCCCTGGCGCCGTGGGCAACCGGGAGCCCGATGCACAGTAGAAGAAGTATGAGAGCAAGCTGCTTCATTTCAACAAACTATACGACGCCAACTTGAATTCCAAGCGGTCCGTGCGTATTTTGGGGCAATGTCCGCAACTGGTAAAGGAAATGCTGATGAACGCTCGCATACTGTTATTAACATCTATACTGCTGCTCACCATGTTGGCTGGCTGTGGAAACAAGGAGAGGACCGTCGAGGAACTCAAAAGTGAAGGAATGGCAGCCTACGCTTCGGGAGACTACCTGGAGGCTCGTGAAATCCTGAAGAAGGCGCAGCAAGCCAGGGGGACAGACCGCGATGTACTCTATTACCTTGGCCGTTCCTATGCCCGCGAGTACATCTACGATTCCGCCATTCTCGTCCTCAAACAGGCTGACTATCTGCATCCGGATGATGTCGAGATCAACCAGGCCATCTTGGACGCGGCGCATACGTCTCGGGCGTGGGTCGAAGCTAAGGATGCTCTGAAGAATCTCGTTCGACTGGGAAAAGCCCCTGATGATCACCTTGAGCGATTTGACCTCTATTACAGCGAGATCGGCAATATCCCCCAGCTCTGGTATTATCGTTCTCAGTTGCTCCGGGCGGATCCTGACAATCCGGTTCGGTATCTGGAGCTGGCCAATGTCCAATTGAAACTGGATTCGCTCGATAGGGCTATCGAGATACTCGAGGAGGCGACCGCCAGATTCGATGAGGTTCCAGAACTGACAACCAACTTGGCCCTGTATTACAGCTATGCCAATCAG
>CAZXRO010000127.1:0-6370 GCA_964642435.1 uncultured Ignavibacteriales bacterium | reverse complement strand
TGCGCCACAAACCGCCTGGCTGGGCATTGGAGTTGTTTCGCTCCCTGGTCGCGCAGAATCCCGAGAACCCCATCTACCTGCTGAATCTGGCTAATGTGCTGACGACACAGAAGGACCGGGCCAAGAAGACCGAGGGTCTCAAGATCTACCGGGATATACGCTCACAGGTGCCCAGGGAGATCCCCATCGACTCGCTCATTGAGGCTGTTGAGGCTGAATTGACTGACCAGAAATAGGTGCGTACCAGGAAAACTCAGATACAGGCAAAAAATTAGGGCAGGATTGTGGTTAAATCCTGCCCCAACGCAGGGTTGTCTCTAAGTGAGACAGAGGGGGGTCTTTAGGAATCTATTATCAGCGTCTTGCTGTCTTTCTCCGTCTGCCTATTATAACAGATGAGCCTTGGTAAATGTTCAAAAAAATCGGAAAAAAGACTACAGGTTTTCCCCTTACTTATCAAGGCCTTAGCCGCCACTCCCAGTACTAAATGCGGGTACCGACCGTCTTCAACGACGGTCGGCACCACCTGAGTAGTCGGTTCGGGTCGCGGCTGGAACCGACTGCCCACATGCGCAGGTGAAAATCTATCAGAAACCGCTATCGTCATCGAATCCCTCGTCGAAGAAATCATCGTCTCTCCAGCGGTTTCCGTCATTATCGTCGTCATCATCTTCATTGTCGTCATCGAAATCATCATCATCGACATTGCAAAGGACCTTCCAGCGGCCCTGCATGAAACCGGCCTTGTGCGATGGATGGTTGCGATACTGGCCCTGGATCACGCCGACTCGTGCTCCATCGGCAGTGAAGACACCGCCGACATACTTGCCTGGAGCCTTTCTGAGAGCGTTCGGGTTAGCATGATGATTGGGCCGCGGGCCATAGACGCCACGAAGGAAATACTCGAAATCCCCATCAAGGGCGATCACTTTGCCGTAGAAAACCCGGTCACCATCGTCATTGACTCCAAAATGGCCGGTGTAATGACCGATCACCGCGCCCTGGCGGCCCAGCCAGAGACCATCGAATACACCCTGACCATCAGGGTCGAATCCCCAGGTACCTGACATGAAGCCGCGAGGGCATGGTCGGTAATCGAGTCGAAAACCATGCAGAGCCACAGCATTGACTGAATCCTCAAGATAGATAACCGTATCCAGACCAATCAGCTCCTGGATATCGAAAGTGCGACTGTAAGGACCGGTCTCGAAGGTCACCGTGACCTCATCGCAGTCCAGCCATACCGTGTCGATCACTTCCTCGTCATCGGTGTAAGTCGTGTCAATCCGGTACTCTCGTGGAACATAGATGTTCACTCCAATACCGTCATTGTGGACTGTTGTCGCCGATACCCACTCGATTGTCTGCCGATCCGCGCGTGGGAGCAGATAGTCCTGCCCATATTCAAAGCGAATGATTCGACGAACAACCTCGGTACCGCGGGAGATGGTCAATGAACCGCTCCAGTCGGTGACTTCGGTAACCGAGCTGTCATAGGGGATACTCCCCCACACAGCGCGGAAATGATAGAACCCGCACAGACCGGAATTCTCCAGCGAGTCCATTTGAGACTTGCTGATCAGATCGTCCTCTACCTCTTCTTCACCATAGGCGGCCGCAACCAACTCATTATCGTCAAAAGCCGGAGACTCCGACGAGGATGTGTATCCGCCGAACGAATCTTCAAGATTCAAAGTGCTGTCTGAAGTGACTGACTGCGAGCCGCTGTCTGAACAGCCCACAACCAGCATCAAAAGTGCCGCGCATGTGAGAATGAGAGTCAGAGTTCGGGGCATAGGTTCTCCTTCAAGGTTTCTGAAAGTTCTGTGTCTCTGTGTGCAAATGCTACTGCTAAGTTCCAATTAGCTGCTCATTGTTCTAACAACACCCATGCCAATCATCGACTATTAGCCATAAGACCCTACCAAAAAACAACATAACAGTTTTCGCCACCGCCTTCGCACGGGCTCGGGCGTACCTCATGGTACAGTTTCCCCGAAACAATCAGGTCAAATGGTACAATGGTACAGTCTGTAGGGAGAATCGGCTTGATGAACGCCGGCACCTGGCGATCTTCAACGGAGTGCTCGACGGACAAAACCATCCGCCTCGGCCAGCTTGGCGACAGCCGTTTCACGGTCACAACCCAGACGATACATGACGATCGCCAGCTTGACCGATCCCTCGGCCTCTTGCAGAAGTGATTCAGCCTCGATCTGGTTGATTCCAAGCAGATCGATCAACATTCGACGGCTCCTTGCCGTGAGCTTCTCTGAGGTTGCTTTCAAATCGACCATTAGGTTGCCCATGGTCTTGCCCAGAAGCACCATTGCCGTGGTGGAGATCATATTGAGGGCCATTTTGCAGGCAGTACCCGCTTTCATTCGGGTCGAACCGGTGATCACCTCCGGTCCGACGGGCAGGACGATGAGAATATTGACTTCCGGAGCCAGATCGACAGCTTCGTTGCAAATGACAAAGGCCGTTTTGCACCCCAGCGATCGCGCATACACCAGACCTTCCCGGGTATACGGGGTGCGAACACTGGCTGCGATACCGATAACCATATCGGATTCCGACAGGGCGTGTTGCTTCAAGTCCTCAACAGCCTGCTCGGCCCGGTCCTCCACCCCCTCTCGCGACAGGACCAGCGTCTCATGGCCACCCGAAATGACTCCGACTATCTGCTTCGGATCGGTGCCAAATGTCGGCGGACACTCTGCGGCATCAAGTACCCCAAGCCGCCCAGAAGTCCCGGCACCGATGTAAAACACACGGCCACCCGCTTTCAGCGTTTCGGCAAACAGCTCAGCAGTACGAGCAATAGCCGGCAACGCGCCGGCGACAATATCGGCCAGTTTGCGGTCCTCGTCGTTGATTGCTCTGACGATCTGTTCCGGGCTCATCGTGTCGATCTCGAGCGTATCCGGATTGACCTGTTCCGTACCCAGACGGGCCAACACGTTCATCAATTCCTGGTAATCCGCCATAACGCAAGAATATCGCGAGTGTCTCGGGGAAACAACAAAAACGGCGGCTCGTCCGCCGCCAGAGTTGAAAAGAGCATGTTTCCTGGACTACTCGTTGAGACCCAACAACACAACTTGAACACTGTCATGCCATGCAACCCGAACCGTCCCAAAACGCGCCTCGAAATCTCGTGCTTCATAGGATAGTCCGGGCAACTGGCTGGGCAGGCTCATCGGCAGAAACTGTTCGGCCAGTGAGGAATCAGGAATCCCCGTAAAGCTGTACACATACAGGTAGTACCAGCCCGTATCCGGCTGATTGAAGCCGGACTGATAGAACGCCTCGGTAGGAAAAGTAGCGAATGTCGTTAGCGATGTAACGTAGCTTGAGTAACCGAATCCCGTCCCTACGGAGTCCCGAAGTACCGCGGCGATAATATACCCCTCGGATTGGGCCGATCCGGTCCAGTCGAGACTGACACTCTCATTGCCGTTGGCGATGCGGTTGGCCGGCTGAGTGACTTCCACAGTGAATGTATCCGCGAACTCAATGGGTACCTCGATATCCAGCTTGTCGCCATCAAGGAGCTTCAGGCTGAAATCACCCGCAGAAAAGATAGTGCAACTGGTGTCGTAGTAGAGATACGTACTGTCCGTATCCACCAGCACAAAGGTGTCAACTTCCACCAGAGCATCGGGGTAGACAGAATCGTTGCGGGTCAATTCAGCAATGGCGACTGTCCCCATCGGTATCTTGCCGAGTGTGTCGCGCACGGGATCACAGACGGTCACCGCGACACCATCAATCCGATAGAACGGCCGCAGTTCGGTCGGATCAACCGTTCCGGAGCTGTTGCAGCTGAAGGTGAATGTGGCCAGCAGCCACAATGACAGCAGAAATACGGTAAATGACATGGGCCCTTTGACGTGTTTCATTACTTCTTATATCGTCAAAGGGCCCTTACGGATTTACTCAAATATGCTACTGTAAGCGTGGTGAGCATTGATTTCGCCACAATATCTGAGTTCTCCTCTTGTCAGTTCGAGGCGGCTGCTGTCTGCTGTTGCCGATCCTTGAAAAACAGTCGCTTGAAGATCGCCTCTGCCGGACACAGTCCCGTAAACGATGACTGCACCAGATTGAATCCCACGAAAGCTGTCAAGAGCAACCACCAGGGGGAGACAAAATAGTACAGCGCCAGCGAGATCAGGACCATGGAGCCGGCGAGCAGTCGTATAGAATTCTCAAGAGTCATTGTCATCAACTCCTTTCAGCGTAGTCGAAGCCTGTGTTTAGAAGAACCCATAGGTCATCTTCACCCAGACATTGTCGTTGAACTGGAATTGCCCGAAGTCAGTCTCGATGTAGCTGCCCTCAAAGAGGTTAGCACCGGCGGCCAGCGTAATCTGGTCGGTGTACTTGTACTCAGCGGACAACTTGGCATAGACATCTTCATCGGTCGGCGAATAGAAGACAAACGCCGACAGAGTAACCAGTTCGGAATTGAGCAACTTGGTCCAGCGGGTCGTGAGCAGGTGACGGACTTCATCACGGACATATCCGCCCTGCTGGCTGGCCTGCTGCTCATATTTCTCGTAGTCCATCATGATATCGGCCTGCCACTGGAAGTTGATCGTCAGATTCTGAATCACCTGACGCTCGAAACCAACCAGCGTGCTGACCGAGGAATTCGGAATCATCGGATCTTCACCGCTGGTATCGTCCCGGGAGTCATTGTAGCCCCCCTCAAGCCACAGGATACCGCCGGCGATCGGCCCGCGGGTAGAGGCCCCGTACACGTGCAGGCGCGGATAGATCGGGGAACCCAGCGACATGTCGAATCCTAACGGGTTCTTATAGAAACCGCGGTAGAAGTATAGAGCCGTTGCGAAATTTCCTATACGACGTTGCAGCCGAGTGGCCAGTTCGCTGTTCTTGTATCTCGCCTCCGGCTCGACCGGCTCCATATACTGCGAGTTGGCCTCGCCAACAATACTACCAGCTAACGGACTGTAGTAGCTCAGCCGGATGCCCTCCGGTAGGCGGTTTCCCTCGAAACGCGGCGACCACACCACCGAGACCTCACCCACCGGGTTGTACCAGGCGCCACGGATGGCGTTTTGCGGAGCCTTCAGATACTGGTCATCGCGCCCGATGAAAAACGACTGGTAGTCCTTGGCAAAGACATCATTGATGAAGATCAGGTCACCGGTGCCCCAGGTGAGCACCTGTCGGCCCACCTTGAAGTCGAGATTGTTGCCGAGACGGAACCGGAAATAGGCTTCGCGCAATTCCCAGTCATAGGTATCAGTGACGCCATCGTACAGGAAATCCAGGCGTCCGAAGAAATTACCATCATCTCCCCAGTGCTGCAGGCGCACCTGGAGACGACTCTCGCTTGCGGTCTGTTCACTGATGGTCGGGTTGGCTTCGTCAACCCGACCACCGTAGAGGCCCTGGAGGAAGCCATCGATCATGACTTCCCCCTGGACCGATGAAGAAAACAACAGAACCACTGCAAGGAGTACTATGTAAATCGTGTTCGTCTTCATAGTCGTACCCTCCCGATTCCTCGGCTATCGAATGAACTGCATCGGGGGGTTCTTCAGGTAGCGCTCGGTGAACAGGTCATTCGAGATACCGACATTGTAGTCGATGTCGCTGAAGATGACGTGCGTCTCGCGCTCTTTGTCGACGTCTTCCATTATGCGATGCACGATCGTCATGACTCCATCGACTTCCTTGATCTCTTCAGCCGTCATGACCTTGGTCAACTCACCCTTGTCATTGAAGTACAACTCCTTGTGCGGCAGCAACGTCTCCTTATTAACGTAGGAGCGCTTCACCGCGAAGCCATCGTACTCCTTCTTGGGCTTGGACTCGACAATGTAGACCGCAGCGTCATCCCAGGTGGAATCGGCGACGATTGTGTGGACATCTTCGGTCCAATGACGTCCCGAAACATCTTCGTAACTGAAATCGGAGCCGACAAAGCTCGAGTTCTTGTCATCGGCTGAGATCGGCTTGACCAGGTCTACCGCCGGAACGTAGATCCAGCGAAGGTCATTGCCACCGGAGTTCTTGTGCACCATGAAGGTCATCCTGGCAACATCCGAGGGCTTCTTGAAGTATGTATAGTACTTCTGGTTACCCCCATCTTCATTGTCCAGGCGGAGCATAGTGAAGTTGCGAATGCGCTCTTTGCCCTTCTTGTCGACAATGCGCATATCTACCTCGGCCAAGCCGTCATCGCCGGCATAGTAGTACGCCAGGTGCGACTTCTTCATCAGTTCATTGGCATCCTCCAGAGCGGAGGCGCTGGTGGCGATCGCAGCCATAAAGGCGATCACCAGAATCGTCGTCAGTTGCATCATCCTCTTCATTTTCCTACTCCTTTTCT
>CAZXRO010000126.1:0-7856 GCA_964642435.1 uncultured Ignavibacteriales bacterium | reverse complement strand
CTGTACATCCGCCGTGTGCTGTCGGTCTGGAATACCGCCTTCGATTCGCTGAAACCGCGATATCGGCGCATGTTGGCATACGCACTGCGACACCGCCTCCTGGTCGTTATCGTCGCCACCCTCGCCTTCGTCGCAGCGCTCGCCGTGGTGCCATTCCTCGGTACCGAGTTCATGACCCAGACCGACCAGGGCAAGCTCTTTGTGCAGTTCGATGCTCCCCCAGGAACTGACTTGGAGGAAACTCACCGACGCGCCCTTGAGTTGGAAGCCGTCATTGCCGGGTTCGATGAAGTCGAGAACCGCTTCCTGACCATAGGCGGCGAGAACACCCCTGTTAACGAGGGCACGCTGCTCGTACTGCTCACCGAGGCCGCGGATCGCGAGATCTCCGCACAGCTCCTAGTCGATTCCGTTCGCAAGTACATTCAGGTTGTACCCGGCGTCAAAGCATCCGTGCAACTCGAGAAGTCCGAGGGCGGCGGCTCCAAACCTGTGGAACTCTCGATCCGCGGACAGGACCGAGACGAACTCACGCGCCTGGCTCACAGGATTCAGGACATTCTCGAAAGTGTTCCGGGTGCTATCGATGTCGACAACAGCCTCGAGGAGGGCAGCCCGGAACTGCATATCGAGGTTGATCGCAAGCTGGCCGATGATCTCGGCCTGAATATCGGCTCCATTTCGCAGACCATCCGCTCGCTGGTCGAGGGCGATGTCGTCACCCAGTACAAGGAGGGCGACGAGCAATACGATGTCCGCATCCGTGTCGGAGAGGAGTTCCGCGACTCCGATGAAGCGATCGGTCGACTCCTGGTCGCCAGCGGCAAGGATGTGCCCGGTAGAGAGACGTTCCTGGTCCCGATCTCACGAATCGCCGAGCTTACAAAGACGACCGCCATAGGTGAGTACCAACGTTTCGACCGCCAGCCCGAAGTGCGCGTCAACGCCAACGTGCTCTCCGGCTACTTCGCCGGTACCATCACCAATGAGGCCATGGCTATTGTCGATTCAACCATCCAGCTCTCTCCTGGCTACGTGGTGGCCCCAGTTGGCATGCATGAAATCATGGAAGAGTCCTTCACCAACATCTTCCGGGCGTTGATTCTCGCCGTCGTATTCATCTACCTGTTGCTGGCCTCACAGTACGAGTCATTCTGGGATCCGTTCTCCATCATGCTCTCGTTGCCGCTGTCACTGGTGGGCGCTGTATTGGGCCTGCTGGTTTTCAACTCGGCTCTGTCCATCATGTCGCTGATCGGAATTGTGATGCTCATGGGACTTGTAACCAAGAACGCTATTCTGTTGATTGATTTCGTGAAACAACGCCGGGAAGAAGGTGTTGATAGAAACGAAGCGATATTGCAGGCCGGCCCCATCAGGCTGCGCCCCATTCTGATGACGACCTTTGCCACCGTGTTCGGTATGTTGCCCCTGGCACTCGGTATCGGACCCGGTGCGGAGCTTCGTGCTCCCATGGCGCGCGCCGTCATCGGTGGGATGCTCTCCTCGACACTGCTGACCCTGGTCGTCGTGCCCGTGGTCTATACCATCATCGATGACGTCGTCGGCTGGATCGGTCGCAAACTCGGGGTCAGGCTGCAAACCGAGGGTCCCCTCGAAATCGATCTTGAAAAGGAACAGATAGCGCATGACAGAACTGGTAGCACCCAGTAAAGAGTTAGGATACTCCAATATCTTCCTGGATTTCCTGGCCGACATTACGTCGGCCAGGCATTTCTATCTGGCCCCCGGGGTGGTTAAGGTAGCCCACGAGCTGGACCAGCTCGAGTTCGACCGCAAATGGATCGTCAGCACCCTCCGTCGCCAGAATGAGGCGCTCGGCGCTCCGCCCCAGGTCATGCAGGCCATCGACAAGCTCGCCGATGAGCGCACGGTCTGCATCTTCAGCGGCCAGCAAGCCTGCCTGTTTGGCGGCCCCATGCTGATCCTGTTCAAGGCGCTCGGAATCATCAAGGCCGCCCAGATGCTCTCGACAACCCTTGAGCGCGATGTTGTCCCGATCTTCTGGATCGCCGGCGACGATCACGATTTCGAGGAGGTCAACCATACCTGGCTGCTCGACCGCACGGGCGAACCGGTGCAAGTTACCTACGAGGGCAAACCAGCCATAGAGCTGCCGGTCGCAGAAATCTGTTTCTCGCACGCCGAGGCCCGCAAGGCTGCAATGGCGCAGTTGAAGGACACACTCGGCGATACCGACTTCACGCCCGATCTTTTCGCCATGATCGAGGAGTGCTACACGAGCTCTGACACCTTTGCGACCGCCTTCGGCAAGCTGTGGACCCGTCTGCTGGGCAAATACGGCCTCGTCATGTTTTCGCCGGGTGATCCACAGGTCAAGCGCCACGCAACAGACTTCTTTAAACGGGTCCTCAACAAACAAGTGGAGCTTCATGATACCCTGACCCGCACCAACAACGAGCTGGTGCAAAGCGGCTATCATATCCAGGTCGAGAAGTCTGAGGATGCTACCCACCTGTTCTACAACCTCGATGGACGCAAGCCGGTCACTCGCCGCGACGACGGTTACCTTGTCGGTGATCAGCATTTCACTCAGGACGAATTGCTCGCTGCGCTTGAGGAACACCCGGAGCGGTTTTCGCCCGATGTTATCACGCGGCCGGTCTTCCAGTCATTCCTCTTTCCCGTCGTGGCGCAGAAGGGGGGACCGTCCGAGATCGCCTACCTGGCTCAGGTCAATCCGGTGTTTCGGCTGTTCCACCTTCCGCCGCCGTGCCATAGCGCCCGGCCCAGCGCAACTCTGGTGGAGACCCGTTTCGAGAAACTGATGGAAGAGTACCACATCCGCTTCGACGACCTCACCGGCGATATCGAACAGGCCATCAATCGGACTCTGGCCCAGAGCTTCCCGACCGATCTGGAGAAGAAATTCGACTCGTTGCAAATGGACGTGCTGGAGCACTTCAACGAGTTCATGCACGATGCGATCGATTTCGACCCGGGTCTCAAGGACGTCGGCATGCAGACCCGCGGCAAGGTGGACTACGCCCTCAACAACTTCAAGGGCAAGGTCTTCAGCGCCCATAAGAAACGGCAGAAGCAGACCCGGGAACGTATCTACCGCCTGCAGAACGGCGTCTATACCAACCGCGGGCTACAAGAACGGTCGCTGAACCTACTCTACTTCCTGTCCCGGTACGGTCCGGGCCTGATCGATTTCGTCTACGAACAACTCGATATCCGACAGCCCGCCCACCAGATCATCCACCTCTCTGACTGGCAGCACTAATATGAATATCGGCATCACGTGTTACCCGGTAGCCGGCGGCTCCGGCATCATCGCTACCGAGCTCGGGTCTCAACTCGCCCAGCGCGGGCACCAGGTACATTTCATCTCGTACGCGCTCCCGTTCCGACTGGATCGTTTCCAGAAGAACCTGTACTACCACGGCGTCGAAACGACTTCATACCCGTTGTTCAAATCGCCGCCGTACACCCTGACGCTTTCGGCGCGGATGGCCGATGTCGCCCGCAACTTCGAACTGGACATACTCCACGTTCACTACGCTATCCCGCACGCGACCTGCGCGTTCCTCGCCAAGCAGTTGCTCAAGGATTTCGACGGCAAACAGCCGAAGATCATCACCACGCTGCATGGTACCGACATCACGCTGGTCGGCTCCGACCCCTCGTTCTTCGATATGACACGCTTCTCGATCAACGCTTCCGATGGCATCACGGCTGTCAGCCAGTACCTGGCCGATGAAACCCACGAGGTCTTCAAGATCGAGAAGGACATCAGGGTCGTGCACAATTTCTTCGATTCCACCCGGTTCAAACCCAAGACGGGTGAGTGCTCACGCGAGGAGTTTGTCAATCCGGGCGAGTTCCTCATCGCGCACGTCTCCAATTTCCGCCCGGTCAAGCGGACGTTCGATGTGGTGGATATCTTCGATCGTATTCAACAGCAGCTTCCCGCGCGACTGATTCTCATCGGCGAGGGACCGGACATGATCCTGGCCCGTCGCCAGATCAAGAAGCGGGGACTGACCGACCGCGTGATCTCACTCGGCAACCAGTCGCGAATCGAGGCCGTCCTCCCGTGTGCTGACCTGTTCCTGATGCCGTCGGAGGAGGAGTCCTTCGGGCTGGCCTCGCTCGAGGCTCTCGCCTGCGGAGTGCCGGTGATCGGCACCTCGGGCACGGGCCAGGTGGAGGTGGTCGACCACGGTGAGAACGGTTTCCTGTTCCCGGTCGGTGACACCGAACATATGGCTGCCGCCGGTCTTGAGTTGCTCCGGGATCCCGAACGCCTCAAGCTCTTCAAGGGAACCGCTGCCGAACGCGCCCGTCATCGGTTCTCCACCGATCGCATTGTCCCGCAGTATGAGCAATACTACCAGGAGGTGCTCGATGCCTGAGCGTGCCAACCCCGATACTGTCAAACTCGATGTGCTCGCGATCGCGGCGCATCCCGATGATGTCGAAATCACCTGCGGCGGCACGCTGATCAAGCTGGCGAAGATGGGTCGCAAGGTCGGGGTGCTCGACCTGACGGCGGGGGAGATGGGCACGCTTGGCGATGAGAACGACCGATGGCAGGAAGCTTCCGATGCCGCGAAAGCCATGGGCCTCACCTGGCGCGCGCAACTCGGTCTGCCCGATTCAGCCGTGCAGAACGATCAGCCCTCGCGCCTCAAGCTCGCCCGCATGATCCGCGACACCATGCCGGAGCTGGTTATCCTCCCGCACTGGGAGCAACGGCACCCGGACCATTTGGCGTGCTCACAGCTCGGCTACGATGCCTGCTTCCTGGCCGGGCTGAAGAAGCTCGATCTGGAGGGCGATCCGTATCGCCCGCGCAAAATCATCTACTCGTCATATTTCCGCAATAACGACCACTCCTTCCTCGTCGACATTTCGGAGCACTTTGAGGCCAAATGCAAGGCCGTCCGCGCCTATAAGTCGCAGTTCGGCAACATTGTGACGGCCAAGCAGATCTTCCAGCCCGGAATCGACATCTACGAGCTGATGCAGCATCGCGCCGCCACGCTCGGCCAGATGGTGGGCGTAAGGTATGCCGAGGCCTTCACGATCAAGGAACACATCCTGATCGATGATCCCCAGAGTATGCCGGTGCGCTCAGTGTAATCGCTTCTGTCTCTTAGTCATCGTAGCTCAGGCCCCCCGTCTGCCGGAGGCCGATCGCGAAACAAGGTTCTGACATCAGGGCCACAAATCACCCGGCACAACAAAAATGAAACTGGCATAATCTCCCCTTACGTAGTATACTATAGATACCAGCACAGGTCCGACTACCCGCACATACAGCACAAGCAAGACCCATAGACTCGAGACGGTGTTTCGAGCTCTCTGCCTTAGCGTCACGCACTCACCATCGCAGCCCGATCCCCCGGCTCGCAGCCGAAGGGAGGAGAGTATGCACACCTATGTGCTCATGTCGAAAATGGCCCCGCAGGCCCCCAGTGTAGTGGCGATCACCACGGCTATGCGCGATGGCAAGCGGTCGCATCGCGCATGGATATCGCAGGTCAGGGAGCAGTGCCCGGAAGTCGAGTTCCTGGCGCATTACGCGCTCTTGGGCTCCTGGGACTTCATGGACATCTACCGCGCCCCCGATGAGGAGTCCGCGGCCCGTGTGTCCATGATCTGCAATGCCATGGGAGCCTTTCAGACCGAGAGTTTGTGTGCCATCCCCGATGACCGCTTGAGCGAGATCGCCGATGACGTGAAACGCCGGCTCGATGCCCGGCAGGCTGATCTCGCCGGCCCTGGCAGTTAACCTGCCTTCATGGGGAGGGACCTGAAACCCGAACCGGCCGACGCGAGCGTTGTGGGCCCGAGAAATACATCGACTCACGGAAGGAGTGTCGAGCGATCACGATCCAGCGACCCGCCACCCGAAAGCGGTATCGAAGAGTGCCTCGATCACGGTGGCAACTGCGGAAGAGAATGTCTCCGGATGCAGACAAGGAGGGAAGGCTTCCGCCGCACGGATCGCGCAATCCCCGGCCCCCTATCCGGGGAAATAGAGCTCACGCGCTCGCGCTCGGTCGGTTTGGCACTAGCATTGTGGCCTGGCCACCTTTCTCTACACTTCTTGACAGTGGATTCACCGTACTGCTGGATGTAGGTCAGGACCCCTGTCCGCCGAAGGCGGATCGCAAAGCGAGGTCCTGACATCCCTCTGAAACGAAGCAACCGCAACTCACGCCATGTCGAGACCGCGCTCCGCTCGAGCACAACAAGTGGGGTGGCCCATCCCGCCCCTGGCGGGGTAGGTTTCCTCTCTGAACGATCCGGTGCCCATCTGTCCTCGGACGGGAACTTCTGAGGTATCCCGGGGTGCCGGAGTGGCCCACCCCTGCGGGGGTTGGATCTGCTATCTCTTGAACTTGCGTCGCAGGGCAAGGAGGAACAGAGCAACGAGTTGGACGTAGCGAACGATGCCAACAGTGCGGTGGGGAACGATGCCAACAGCATTCTGCCATTCATAGTGATTGAGCCAGCCCGCCTGATACCATCCTACACCACATACGCCTTGACCAACCCCGCCGCGGCACCACCCGCAATCAACCACACCGAGTTCACTCGGAAGCGAAGCAACGCCACCGCCGAGACCACCGCGAGCGCAATCGTCAAGGGATCGATCAGCGACGCCCGCCCGAGTTGCCAGGTCACGGCCGCCATGAGCCCGAGCGAGCCGGCATTGACGCCATCGAGCGCAGCTCCCACCCACGGCGAGCGGCGCATCCGAGGAATGAGCGGATTGGAGATAGCCACGAAGATGAACGAGGGCAGGAAAATGCCCAGTGTGGCCAACAGCGCACCGGGAACGTCACCGAGCACGTAACCGATAAATGTCGCCGTGGTGAACACCGGCCCGGGCGTCACCTGGCCGATCGCGACCGCATCGATAAGCTGCTGGTCGGTGAGCCAGCCGAGCTCGGTCACGAAGTCTGATCGCAGAAATGCCAACAAGACATATCCGCTGCCGTAGAGCACGGAACCGATCTTCAGGAACTTCAGAAACAGCGTGCTCAGACTGAACCCTGCGACAGTTGCGGCTGTCGCGGTTGTGTCGGCGGCCGCACCGAACTGCAGAAATGGCAGCGGACCGACGAAACTGCCGGCGATTGCACCGCGCAAACGCGAGGCGTTCCTGACGAGCATCACGATCACGCCACTGGCCAGCAGCAACACGATTTCGTTGACACCGAGGTAATACCCCGCAATGACGCCTGCAGTGACAATGCCGGTGAGCACCCCGGAAACAGCCTTTCGGCCGAGTGTCCACAACGCCTGCACCACCACCGCGATCACAACCGGCTTGACACCATACAGCAGCCATTGCGCCTGCGGCAGAGCACCGTACTCGACATAAGCCCACGAACAGGCCAGCACAATCAGCATGGCCGGGCCGATAAAGCACGCCCCGCCGACAATCAGCCCGCGCCAGCCTGCGCGAAGGTACCCCAGGTGGATCGACATCTCCGTTGAGTTGGGTCCGGGGATGAGGTTGGTGGCGCCGATCAGATCGAGAAACTGCTGGTCGGTGAGCCACTTGCGGCGCTTGACGGTTTCATCGTGCATCATGCCAATGTGAGCCGCCGGGCCACCGAAGGCGGTGAATCCCAGCCGCAGCATGAGCTTGGCCACCTCCGCCAGCCGCCCGGGCGGGGGAGAGGTGCGTTTGCTGTTCGTTTGCTCTGCCATTAACTGGATATGCTGTGTCTATATTCGCGATATCGTGACATTATAGAGGATAACGGCCCCCGCCGCGCAGGGTTCCCGGGAGGAGTGGCAGGACCCCTTCGGGCTCCTTCCCTACATATTGGTATGTCGTGTTCCGA
>CAZXRO010000125.1:0-7875 GCA_964642435.1 uncultured Ignavibacteriales bacterium | reverse complement strand
TCGAGGTTCTTGTTGATCTTTTCGATGCGTTCTTTGAAGTCCTCGCGCTTGGCCTTTTCCTTTTCCACCACATCGGCCGGGGCGTTCTTCAGGAAGTCGGCGTTGCCCAGTTTCTTGGACTTCTTCTCGAGCTGATCCTTGAGGTTGGTCAGTTCTTTCTCGAGACGCTGGCGTTCCACCTCGACATCGATCAGTCCCTCAAGCGGCACGAAGATCTCTGCGCCGGAGATCACGGCCGAGGCGGACAAGGGCGGTTTTTTTACACTGGTGCCGGCGTGCAGGTTCTCGACGCGGGCCAACGACCGGAAGTAGCCGATATGGCGTTCCAGCAGCTCGCCGAACTCGGTATCCTTGGTGCGGACATAGAGGTCTGAGCGTTTGCCGGGCGGGACATTGAGCTCGGAGCGCACCGAACGCACCCCGTTGACCACTGCCTGGATCTGCTCGAGGCTGGCCTCGAGTTCGTCGTCCTTGAAGTGCCCGTCGGTGCTCGGCCAGGCCGCGAAGCAGACGGTGTCCTCGGATTCCCAGTCGTGGTCCATCAGGTCGAAATAGATCTGCTCGGTCACAAACGGGATAAACGGGTGCAGCAGCCTTATGATGTTGCTGAGCACGTAGCATGCGACCTGCAGGGATCCCTCGCGGATTTCCTGGTCAGGTGAGTCCGGTTTGATCAGCTCGATATACCACGAGCAGTAATCGTCCCACACGAAGCTATAGAGTGTCTTGGCCGCCGCGAACAGGCGGAACTCGCGGAAGGATCTGTCTACGGATTCGATTGTCCGGTCCAGCCGCGAGAGGATCCATCGGTCGAATATGACCAGGTCGGATTCATCGACTTTGGTGACCTCGGGGATGCGGTCGCCCATACGGAGCTTCACGAAGCGCGCCACCTGGTAGAGCTTGTTGACGAAATTGCGGCCGATCTCAAACGTGTTCTTTCCGATACACGGATCCTGCCCATCGGGGGTGGTGAGCACGAGCGACATGCGGAGGGCATCGGCACCGTATTTATCCACGATTTCGAGTGGATTGATACCATTGCCGAGCGACTTGGACATTTTAATGCCGTTAGCGTCGCGTACAGTCCCGTGGATGTAGACATCGGAGAAGGGCGCATCGTTCATGAACTCATAGCCGGCCATGACCATACGCGCCACCCAGAGGAAGATAATCTCGCTGGCGGTACTGAGCACCTTGGTGGGATAGAAGCGCTTGAGATCATCGGTCTGTTCGGGCCAGCCCATCGTGGAGAACGGCCACAGCCAGGAGCTGAACCAGGTATCCAGGACGTCTTCTTCGGGCAGCAGTGTCTCGGGGTCATAGGGGGCGCACTGTTCGGCGGTCGGCTTGGTCTGTGAGACAAAGACGGTACCGTCCTCGGCATACCAGGCCGGAATGCGGTGTCCCCACCAGAGCTGGCGCGAGATACACCAGTCGCGGATATTTTCCATCCAGTGCAGGTAGGTCTTGGACCAGTACTCCGGGTGGAAGCGAATTTTGCCGCTTTTGACGGCCTCGATCGCCGGCTGGGCCATCTCGGCCATTTTCACGAACCACTGTTCGGAGAGATACGGCTCGATGATTGCTTTGGTGCGGTAGCAGGTGCCGACCGAGTGGGTGTAATCCTCGGTCTTTTCCAGCAGACCTTTCTTTTCAAGCTCGGCGACGACCTGCTTGCGGGCATCGAATCGGTCGAGGCCCTTGAATTTGCCGGCGTTTTCGTTCAGGGTACCATCGATATTGAGGATATTGATTTCCTCGAGTTCATGCCGCTTACCGATCTCGAAGTCGTTGGGGTCATGCGCCGGAGTTACCTTGACACACCCGGTGCCGAACTCCGGATCGACGAAGCTGTCGGCGACCACCTCGATTTCGCGCTCCAGGATGGGCAGAATGAGTGTCTTGCCGATGAACTTTTTGTAGCGGCTGTCCTTGGGGTTGACGGCTACGGCCGTATCGCCGAGCATTGTCTCGGGGCGCGTGGTCGCGACGGTGAGGTATTCATCGGATCCCTTGACCTTGTACTTGATGTACCACAGGTGTCCCTGCAGTTCCTTGTATTCGACTTCATCGTCGGAGAGTGAGGTCTGCGATGCGGGGTCCCAGTTGATGATGCGGTGTCCGCGATAGATCCAGCCCTTTTTGTAGAGGTGTTCGAAGACCTCGGCCACGGCCTGGCTGAGGCCGTCATCGAGGGTGAACCGGGTCCGGTCCCAATCGCAACTGCATCCGATCTTTTTGAGCTGGTTGAGGATCTTTTCCTTGTTCATCTGGGCCCAGTCCTGAGTCCGCTCGAGGAACTTCTCGCGGCCCATCTCACGGCGGGTGGTCCCTTCTTTAGCCAGTTGTCTTTCGACAATGACCTGAGTGGCGATACCGGCATGGTCTGCCCCGGGAATCCAGACCGCCTCGTAGCCTTCCATGCGGTGCTTGCGGACGAGGACATCCTGAATAGTGTTGTTCAGGGCGTGTCCCAGATGGAGCACATCGGTAACATTGGGGGGCGGAATGACAATGGTATACGGCGGTTTGTCGGAGTTTGGGTTGCCCCGGAAGAACTTTTTGTTAAGCCAGCGGTCGTAGATTTTGTCTTCGACCTCTTGTGGGCTGTATGCCGCAGATGGCTTGCCTATATCGCCGTTTTTCTTGCTCATCAACAGTTGATTCCTTATATATCGCCGGTCGCCGGCGGCCCTTTGTAAGGGGGCTGCCTGATTAAGAACGCTAAGTATAGTCCTGCCTGCTGCTCATGTCAAGATTCTACCATGTTGGTGAAGGGTGGGCAGGAAATCGAAGCTTATACGTATATCGGCACCTATGGATGATCTTAAAGCCCAACTTGAGGATCCCGGTCTGACGCCGTTTGAGCGGTTGTTGGTGGTGATGAAGATCCTTCGTTCGCCGGAGGGGTGTGCCTGGGATCGCAAGCAGACGCATAAGTCGCTGCAGCCGTATCTCATAGAGGAGTCCTACGAGGTTATCGAGGCGATCGAGAATGAGGATTTCCCGGAGCTCAAGGAGGAATTGGGCGACTTGCTCTGCCAGGTTGTCTTCCACGGCCAGCTTGCTGAGGAGGCGGGGCGTTTCACGACCAACGATTCTGTCAATCATATTGTCGACAAGCTAATCCGCCGTCATCCCCATGTATTTGGTGAGCATCGGGATCTTGATCCTGACCAGGTGCGCGACCAGTGGGAGCAGAACAAGATCCGGTCCGGCGAGAAAAAGTCGGTGCTGGGTGGTCTGCCCGGTTCGATGCCGGCCTTGATGATGGCGTTTCGAGTCGGTGAGAAGGCGGCGGGGGTTGGTTTTGACTGGCACCATGCCAGGGATGTGCTTGAGAAAGTCGCCGAGGAGATCAGTGAGATCGAGACCGAGATGGCCTCGGGTGACAGGGATGCGCTTGAGGATGAGATCGGCGATTTGTTGTTTGCGACAGCATCGCTGGCGCGCAAGCTGAGTATCGACCCGGAACGTGCCCTGAAGCGGGCGCTGGAGAAGTTCCGGTCGCGCTTTGAGCTGCTTGAAAGCGAGGTTCGCCGTTCGGATCGCGCGTTCGGGGAGTACACGCTGGACGAGCTCGAGGCGATCTGGCAGCGCGTTAAATAGTTGCCGTGCAGGTCATTCGCGGCGGCATTACATTGCCTGATCGGGGCCCACACAACTTCTGCAGTCACATTTCGTATTACCAGTTATTGTTTTTATTTGATTAGCCACAACCGCAAGGATTTCTTAGGCCCTACCTAAGACGATCAACGCACGCTTAGGTGAGCGAAAACAGGAGAATTTGGAAAATGAAGAATCGCATTCTCATCAGCGCCGTTCTGATCCTGCTCATGGCAGCATCGGCGATGGCTACCGAAACCCGCGTCAAGACGCTGGGAAACACCAACACGGTGCTTCTCGATGAAGAGAACATCTGGTTGTTCCCGTCTCGGCTGTATGATTATCCTGACCTGACGGTGGGTGAGGTTGGCCAGGATGCCGCCAGTAATGATTTCACGCGGCTGGGCATCCACTGGGAGTTTGGCAAGAAGAAGCCGTTTGTACTCGGCACGTACTTTTCGGACCTTCCGTCAGTTGAGCCAGATGGCCTTGATGGCTTTCCCCTGGTGAATTTCGACTTTGACCTTCTTGACAACCGGCGGATTGACTTGTTCTACGCTCGTCAGATTTCGGGTATGACCGGCGGTTTGCGCTTCTCGTATATTCACTCGTCGACTGAGGGGGAATCTCCGGGCAACCAGCTGAAGGAGTGCTTCTCTTATTATGATTTTGATCTGGGTGTTACTCCTGCCTCCGGTAAGTGGGATCTGGCGTTCAATTTTGGGTTGGGTACCTTTGCGGATGAGGACGCCGACGGTAACGATGAGACCTCGCCTGATGGTTACTGGGATCTGTCGGTGATGGGTCGCTATTTCTACCGCATGGACCAGCAGTACGTGTTTGTGCCGCACTTCGCCTTCATGACGTCCAAGCACGGGGCGGAGTATTTTGCTCTTGATGAGGATGTCGATGATCTCGATCTGGTCGAGGAGAACAAGCGCACCACTCTGGAATTCGGTTGCGGCCTGAATTATGAGCCCTCGGCCAATGTGCTGGCGGTGGCCGATATCGGGTTTCGGTACAGTTCGTTCTCCAGTGAAGCTGATTCGGGCAATGTGATTGTCAACACGGATATCACGGATACCTGGTTCCCGTATTTCCGTATTGGTCTCGATGCCCAGGTGTTCAGTTGGATGGATATCCGGCTGGGTGCCACGTCGAACTGGGCCTCCCAGACAACGGAGGTTGACGACGGCGACAGGGTTACCAAGTTCTCCAACAGCCAGGCCGACAACGAGACGTATCTTGGAATGGGATTCCACTTTGGCAATTTCCATATCGACACGTACACCGATCCTGACATGTTGTTGCGCGGGTTTGAGTTTATCAACGGTGATGATGCCAACACCAGTGACATGAATTTCCAGGTGGGATTGGTCTACGAGATGTAGACTGCGAAAAGCACTCACTTAATAGGTTTCACGACCTATTTTCCCTGTGGAGAAAGGCCCGGCTGCACTCGGCAACCGGGCCTTCTTCTATGGTGGTCTTTGAAGATAGCGTCGTGATTATTGGCCCAGCGTGTTCTTGACGAACTGCGGCAGGGCGAAGGCGGCGCGGTGGGTCTCCCCGTTGTAGTATTGCGTCGTCGGTCGCTGCGACTCCCAGCGCTTCTCGTCGAAGTCCCTCAGGGGGTCGTACTGCTTGCTGGCAAATGTGAATGACCAGTAGCCTGAGGGGTATATGGGCATGAAGCACGTATACAGCCGGGCGATCGGAAAGATATTGGAGAGGTTTTTGTACAGGGCGGCGACAGTCTGTCGGTTGAAGTAGGGTGATTCTGTTTGGGGGACAAAGATACCATCGTCGTTGAGCCGTTCGAAAATGGTTTGATGGAACGGTTTCTGGAAGAGATCCGCCGCCGGTCCCACCGGGTCGGAGAGATCAGCCACGATAACATCGAATTTCTCGTCGGTATTCTCAATGTACTTCTTCCCGTCCTCAAACAACAGCTCGGCGCGTTTGTCGACCAGCCCGGCCGTCAGTGCGGGGAAGTGACGTTTTGAGACCTCGACAACTTTCTGGTCGATCTCGCACATGGTCACTTTCTCCACCTCCGGGTGCTTGAGCATTTCGGTGAGGCAACCGCAGTCGCCGCCGCCGATGATCAACACGCGTTTCGGTGCGGGATGCACGAAGAGCGGCACGTGGGCCAGCATTTCGTTGTAGGCATTGTTGTCGTTGTCGGCCACCATGAGTGAGCCGTACAACACCAGCAGTTTGCCAAAGTCCCTGTTGGTGATGACCTCAATTCGCTGGAAGTCAGACTCGGTCGATTCCAGCACCTTGCTGACCTTGAGGGTCAGTCCGGAAACGCCCTGGTGCAGTTCGCTGTACCAGACGTTCCAGAGGTCCTCCATCCCTTCTTCAGTGATATACTTGTCTGCCACGTTCTTGACTACCTTCTCCATTACTCCCTAATCGATGATGTGATACACCGGTCGCCTGAGCTCGTTGAAGCCGGACCCGGACACTGAGCAGTACGCCCCGGTGTTGGTGAACATGATACGGTCTCCTATCTCGTGTTCCGGCATGATAAGTCCATCATACATAACATCGAAGGAATCGCAAGTAGGACCGGCCAGAACCGACAGCATTTCTTCACCGGACCGATCATTGATCACGGGATACTGGCAGTGATCGAACACGATACCTGAAAAGGTCGAGTACAATCCATCATCGAGATAGTACCACATCTTACCATCGCGGTAGGACTTACCAACAATGGAGCAGAGCAATGTTACCGCCGAGCCGGCGATGAACCGTCCAGGCTCGCTGATGATCCGGATATCCCCGGGGATATGGGTATCGAGGGCGGCATTGATCGGCTGGGCAAACTCGGCGATGTGCGGCACGGGTTCGACGTATTCGATGGGGAAGCCGCCGCCGATATCCAGCAGACGCACCGAGATGTTATTGTCGGCCAACTGACGGATCAGCTTGGAAGCCGCCTCAATGGCGGTGACATAGTTCTCGGTGTAGATGCACTGTGAGCCGATATGGAAGCACAGGCCATACACATCGTGGCCGGTCTGCGCTATCTTCTTCGCCAGCGGCAGGACCTCATCGGTCGTGCAACCGAACTTGTATTGCAGGTTCACCACTGCCTGAGTGTTTAGGTGTACCCGGTAGCGGATGAGTATTTTCAGGCGCTTGTCTGTGTAGCGGGAGAGCTTTTCCACCTCGGCCGGGTTGTCCACGACGAACATCTCGACTCCGGCGGCGATAGCCTGATCGAACTCGCTGATGGACTTGATCGGGTGCGAGTGAATCAATGTTTGTGGATCCACTCCGGTTTTGAGGACGAGGTTGATTTCGCCCGCAGAGCAGACGTCGAAGTTCCCTCCATGGCTGCGTACTTCATGCAGAATCACGCTGTGATTGTTCGGTTTGACCGCATAGTGGATGTCCACCCGCGGCATAGCCGACTTGAGCGCATTGTAATTGCGCCCGATTTGAGAACGCGACAGCAACAACAAGGGACTGTCATTGACCGGCCGGTGAAACAGATCACGGTAATAGCCGGAGTGCAGTCCAAAGCTCTGCTCGCGCCCCTCAAGGGCAGAGAGGCTAACAGCATGAGTCATGGTCGCATCCCTTTACGCTTGAGCGTTGAGTGACGAAACGAACGCCGGGGCCGGTTTGTGGCGAAGGATTTCATCCTTGTCCGAAGGAATCCCGCGCTTGATTTCCGATACCTGGGCGTTCCGTGCCCCGAGCCGGGTCTTCATGTGTTCAAAGGCCAGGTACGGGTCGACGCTGTCGCCGCAGGTGAAGAAGTCTACCGCGGCATAGCCGTACTCGGGCCAGGTGTGAATGGACATGTGGGACTCAGCGATGACGACAACTCCTGACAGACCCTGAGGGTTGTAGCGGTGGAAGACCGAGCGCACGATTGTAGCGCCGGCTTTACGCGCAGCATCCTTCATTTCAGCTTCGAGTCTGTCAAGATTGTCCAGAATATCTCGTTCGCAGTCCGAGTATTCAACGATCAGGTGTCGTCCGAGAATCTGCATCCGCCATCCCTCCTTTCAAAGAGTATATTGGTTTCCGCCCTACATCTGTGGCGGCGAGGTTACCATCAGCAAACAGGCTGTGGTATTCCCCTGGTTTGATATCTGGTGCTCCTTCACCGCCTTGAAATAGAAGCAATAGTGGCGGGGCACCTTTTGTTTTTTCTTGCCGTGCAACAGGGTAACGGTGCCCTTGAGCACGTACCCGAAAACCTCGCCCGCAAACTGGCCTTGAATCACACGGCCACCACCG
>CAZXRO010000124.1:4410-7882 GCA_964642435.1 uncultured Ignavibacteriales bacterium | reverse complement strand
GCGAACCATCGCATAGTCACGCTGGATGACTACGAGGAGTTGATCGGTGCTGAGACATGTGGGCGCATAGTGGAGAAGGCGCGCCCGCTTCGGGGGCGGCATATCGCACATATAAATGCCACGTATTATGGTGGGGGGGTGGCGGAACTGCTGTCATCGTTCGTTTTGCTGCTCAACAGTATCGGTATCAAGACCGGTTGGCGGGTGCTTCACGGCTCACCGGATTTCTTCAGCATTACCAAGAAGATGCACAACGCCATGCAGGGCGCGGACATCAACCTGTCGGACCAGAAGAAGAAGATCTACCAGGCGGTGGTTCATGAGAACGCCGTTCGCAATCATCTTGATCACGATCTGGTAATCATACATGACCCGCAGCCGCTACCGATGATCAAACACTATCGCAAGCGGGGACCATGGATCTGGCGTTGCCACGTAGACATGACAGAACCGAACCAGGAGTTATGGGATTACCTGTCACCGATGGTGGAGATGTATGATGCCATGGTCGTGTCACTGAAAGAATACAAGCAGAAGAACATCAAGACGCCGCAGGTGTGTATCCAGCCGGCGATTGATCCGTTTTGCGTGACCAATCGCGACCTGACCGAGGAGGAGATGACCGATCGCCTGGAGCATTACGACATTCCCACCGACCTGCCGTTGGTAGTACAGATATCGCGGTTCGACAAGTGGAAGGACCCGGAGGGTGTGATTGCCGCCTTTCACAAGGCACGTAAGGAAGTCGACGCGACGCTGGTGTTGCTGGGTAATGTAGCAACCGATGATCCGGAGGGCGAGGATGTCTACAAGTCGCTGCTGGGACGTCGGGAGGAACGGATATTGGTGTTAAGTCATCAGGATACGGCGCTGGTCAACACGCTTCAGCGCAAGGCGGCGGTCGTGGTGCAGAAGTCGCTACGCGAGGGGTTCGGCCTGACGGTAGCTGAGGCCATGTACAAGGGGGCGGCCGTGATTGGTGGCGATGTGGGCGGAATCCGCTATCAGATCACCGATGGCGAGAACGGCTTTCTGGTCTCCTCGGTAGATGAGACCGCGGAGCGTATGGTGACCTTGATCAAGGACGAGAAGCGTCGCCGCGAGATGGGAAGGAAGGCGGCACAGGATGCACGTGACAATTACTTGCTGACGCGGTATCTGGAACAGCATCTGGACATGCTGAACAGTTTTGAGACACGATATGTGCTGAAGTCGAGTCCGGGGTGTTCTTTTGGGACCGATTGACAAGGAGATCGTGTGAAGACCAAAGACGAGTACAACGAGTACTATCAGGGCAAGGGTCTGGCGTTTGGTGAGACACCATCGCCGGAATTGTCGCTGTTGCTCAAACGGAAGCGCCACCAGGGCAGGGCGCTGGATCTGGGCGCTGGTGATGGGCGCAACAGTCTGTATCTGGCGCGACTGGGATACATGGTGACGGCGGTGGACATATCTGGTGTCGGGCTGACCAAGCTGAAGGCCGTGGCCGAAGAACGTCGGTTGGATGAACGGATTGAGACGATTGAGGCCGATGTGAGTAAACTATCGCTACCGCGACAGGAGTTTGAGTTGATTGTCGCTGAGACCGTGTTTGACCACATTCCCCAAGAGGAGATCGAACCGTTGTTTCAGCGAACGGCAGGCTGGTTGCGACCATCGGGAAGTGTGTACATCAAGGTGCACACGGTTGACGATCCGGGTAACTGCAACGACGGGCGCGCGAAGAGCGAGCTGGCGCCACTTGTGAAGTACTATTTCAAGCGCAACGAGTTGTTGTCGCTGCTGTTGAATCGACTCCATGTGAGCTGGTACAGTGAACAGGGGGAAATCGACACAACCCACGGCAATCCGCACCAGCACGTGTTTGCCAAGGTTTGGGCGCAGCATGAGCCATTGCTTGCTGCGAACAACAACAACGGTTGGTAGCGTACCGGAACACGTAGTACAGCTACGTGATTCACGGGTAACCATGCCGTCTTGTGTGCGTGCTGGTGTGGGGTATCTTGGTAGAGAAGACAATGGCAGCGGTGATTTCAATAGGATACAGCCTGCTGCAGAAGGGAGATGACAAGATGTTGCGAAGCGCGAAGGAGCTTCTGGGATACAAGGTAACGGCCACCGATGGCGACGCCGGCGGCGCTGCAGACATCTTCTTTGAAGACAATGATTGGTATGTGGTCTACCTGGTGGTATCGGGTGAGACGTGGCTGAGTACACGCCGAGTACTGGTGCCGCGACGACTGGTTGGCGAGCCGGACTGGCAGACGCGCCGATTTCCGGTGAGGTTAACTCGCCAGGAGATCGAGGACAGCCCCTCAGTGGAGGCGGACTCCCCCGTCTCAATCCAGCAGGAGCAGGATTTACTGGCGTACTACAATTTGCAGCCGGGATGGATCCGCGGCCCGATTTCGGGATTCGGCTTGCCGGAGGTGACGGTGCCGGGCGGGGTGAATGATGAGGAAACGTGGCAGGATCAGCGGGAGCAAGGCGATTCGCATCTTCGGTCGGTAGAGGAGGTAATCGGTTACCGAGTTGAGGCAACCGACGGCGAGATTGGGCATGTGAAGGATATGTTGATCGATGATCATCAGTTTGCAATACGCTATCTGGTGGTTGATACGGAGGATACGTTTGATGGCCGGACGGTTCTTTTGGCAGTGCCTTGGGTGAGCGGACTGAGTTGGGACCGGGCTGCGGTGAAGACAGAGTTTTCGAAGGAGCAGATACAGCAGAGTCCTCAGTGGGACGAAGAGTCGCCGATTGAGCGACCGTACGAGGAGGCTTTGCACACATATTATGGCCGTCCGCGCTACTGGGCCTCATAGCGAGACTCAGGGAGCAAACCGGGACGGCAAGGAGGTACGCGATGGATGACAGGAAAAGATACATAGACCAGTTGGACGCGCAAGTTCAGCAGTGGCGGGCCGAACTGGAGCGACTGGAAGCTGAGGCCAACAAGGCCCAGGCGGACGCGCGAGTGGAGTACGAGCAGCGGATCCGACAGCTCAGCGGCAAGCTGGCTGAGGCGGAGTCCAAGGTGAACCACATGCGTGAAGCGCAGTCGGACGCCTGGCAATCGTTGAAGGATGGGATGGAGCAAGCGGTTGACGATCTGAAGACGGCCTTCAGCCAGGCTCGTGACAAGATGACCTCGAAGTAGGTTCTGGATGGTGCCATGCGAGATATGACAGATAACAACGATCGGGTAACGGCTCGCGATCCGCGTAATCCGGATGAGCCGCCACGACGGGAGCCACCGCCACCACCGCCGAAGGAGCCGCCGGACAAGCCCCCGGATCCCAAGCGCGAGCCCCCGAAGAAGCCGCCGGAGGGTCCGCCGGATGACGACAAGCCGGGCGACCCGCCGCAGCCGCCGAAACCGCCCAAACGGGCGTGGTCGATAGACAATCGGTATTGATGAACCGGTTTGCGACACCTGAGATGTCGCGGACAAACGAGATTCGCCAGGAGG
>CAZXRO010000124.1:0-4400 GCA_964642435.1 uncultured Ignavibacteriales bacterium | reverse complement strand
CTGAAAGACAAGAAGATAGCCGTATTTGTTGCTGACCTTTTTGAGGATATCGAGTACTGGTACCCCTACTACCGGATGCAGGAGGAGGGTGCGGAGGTAGTCTCAGTCGGGCCGAAGCCGGGTCCGTTTAGGGGTAAGCGGGGTACCACTGCCGCGGCAGATGCGACGATCGACAAGGTGAAGGCGATCGATTTCGACGCCGTGATCATTCCGGGCGGCTACTCGCCCGATCATATGCGCCGCAGTCCACAGATGGTTGAGTTCGTCCGAGAGATGGACAAGCAGCGCAAGCCGGTGGCGGCGATTTGCCATGGGCCATGGATGCTGGCCTCGGCTGACATTGTGGCCAACCGGTCGGTGACCGGTTTTGAATCGATTGCTGATGATCTGAAGCATGCCGGGGCCGAATGGAAACAGAATGTGCCGGTGGTCAAACATGAGAATTTGATCACCTCGCGCAATCCGGATGACCTTCCCGCGTTTTGCACGGCGATAATCGAGGCGATCGATTACCGCGGTTGACAGCGGTCTATAATGACCCGAATAGCCTGGCCAGAAACCGGTGGGCGGCATGGATGCCGTCCACCGGTTTCGCATACATGAGAATACACTTGCCGCTGACGGTGTCGATGCCGGCCTGCCTCGCGCGTTGCTCAGGCTCAGAGAAATCAGCTCCCCGCTGAAACCACAGACGCTTGATGCCCTTGGCTTTGGCATCGTCCACCACCTCGAGGGCGTGTTCCGGTTTGACAACTATAATGGCGGCCTGGATGTCGGTCTCGATGTCGGTCAGGCGGTGGAAAGCCCGGTCGGAGTCAACGGTGTCGGTGTTGGGGTTGACCGGCACGACCTCGAACCCCTTGGCCTTGAGCGTACGGTAGATGGTGTAGCCGAACTTGCGCTTGTTGTCGGTGGCGCCGACGACGGCGATACGGGCATTGTCGAGAAAATGATCACGGTCAATAGTCATATGGTTTGTCTTCCTGTTGGTTGCGATGCCGGTAGCGGTTGTATAAGGCAAAAAAGGGCGTTGCGCAATATGCTGTGATGGCATAAGTTAACGCAGCAAATCGGATGCGAAAGTGGCGGAACTGGTAGACGCGCTGGATTTAGGATCCAGTTCCTCTGGAGTGGGGGTTCGAGTCCCCCCTTTCGCATGTAGGAAACCATATTGCCGGTGTTGCAGAGCCTGGGTAGAGACGATGGTTCAGGCCGGCGATGTCAATGAAAGAGACAAAGTTAACGCAATGAACGACACCAACCAAAAGGTCAAAGTACAGGTCAAGCCGCTGGAGAAGCTGGCACACGAGATTTCGGTAACGGTGGATGCCGATATGGTCAACCAGAAGCTGGAAGGCAGGTTCGGCCAGGTCCAGCGCGACACGCACCTGAAGGGTTTTCGCAGAGGCAAGGCTCCCATGGATATGATCAAGAACATCTATGGCAGCGAAGTCAGGGCCGAGGTAGCCGAGGAAGTGCTCAAGGAGACACTGTCGGACGCTATCGAGGAATCCTCGCTGAAGATCGCGACACGGCCGGCCTTGACGGCGCTTGATTTCAACGATGGTGGTGGAATCGACTACTCGGTCAAAGTCGAGGTTATGCCGGAGATCGAGCAGGTGAGTATCGATGATATGAAGGTCACCGAAGATGACGCCGAGGTATCGGACCAGGAAGTGGATGACATGGTGGAGTCATTGCGTAATGCCTTCGTGGAACATCGCCCGGTCGAGCGCGAGGTCATAAAGGGTGACAAGGTTGTCATGGACTTAGACAAGCTGGAAGATCCGGACAACGTGCTTGAGGACGATCATTTTGAGGACGCCGAGGTCGACCTGTCGAATCCGATGACGGTGAAGGAATTCAAGGACGAGCTGCCGGGCATGAAGGCCGGGGACAGCCGGGAGATCGAGGTCAAGTATGGCGATGATTACCCGGATCCGAATTTTGCCGGTAGGCGTATCAAGTACCGGGTAACGGTCAAGGAAATCCAAGAGCGGCTGCTTCCGGAATGGAACGACGAGTTCGCCAAGCGCACCAAGCATGCGGAGACGGCGCTGGAGTTGAAGCTGAAGCTTCGGGAAGACATCAAGCAGAACAAACTGGAGCAGGCCAGGCGGACCAAGCGCAACCAGATCGTTCGCCAGATGGTGGAGCGCAACCCGATCGAGGTGCCGCAGGCGCTGGTGGAGGATTACCTGTCGGCGGTGGTGGAGGATCTGAAGCGTCAGCAGCCGGGAATTGACGAAAGCGCAGCTCGCGAGGGTTACCGAGAGACGGCACTGAACACGCTGCGCTGGAACATGATATATCATCATTTGGCGGAGCAGGAGAAGGTTGAGGTTTCGGCCTCGGATACCGAAGAGTTCATTAAGCGGTTTGCCGGTGAGTACCAGATGACTGCCGAGCAGGCCACGGAAGCGTTGAAGCGCTCGGGCAAACTGGAGACGATGCGAGATACGGTGCTTGAAGAGAAAGTGCTTGATTTACTGATCGGCCGGGCGCAGGTTGTGGACAAGCTGGAATAGAGACTGGCAAGAAGCGAAGCATAACATAAGCGGTAGGGATACCATGCACGACAAAATTCTTGAGAACTACCTGGTGCCGATGGTCGTCGAACAGACCGGCCGCGGCGAGCGCGCCTATGACATTTTCTCGCGCCTTCTGAAGGATCGGATTATTTTTATTGGTTCGCCGATTGACGACGGTGTAGCCAATCTGGTGATTGCACAGATGCTGTTTCTGGAGGCAGAGGATCCCGAGAAGGACATTTTCGTGTACTTGAATTCCCCGGGTGGCTCGGTCACGGCGGGCATGGCCATTTATGACACCATGCAGTTTATCAAGCCGGATGTAGCTACCACCTGTATGGGAATCGCGGCCAGTATGGGTGCATTCCTTCTGGCGGCGGGTGCCAAGGACAAGCGTGCGGCGTTGCCGAACAGCCGTGTGATGATCCATCAGCCGCTGGCGGGGACGCAGGGCCAGGTATCAGATATTGTCATCATGACCAAGGAGTTCGCCAAGACCAAGCAGCGGTTGAACGAATTGCTGGTGCACCACACGGGACAGCCACTGGAGCGGATTGAAAAGGACACCGACCGCAATTTCTTCATGTCGGCGGGCGAGGCCAGGGACTATGGCATTATTGACAAGGTCTATGGCGCCGAGCGCCAGGAGAAGTAAGCCAGAAGACTTGAAGAACGGCGGCACTAACAGGAGGCGATCGACGCCCATAGCGTGAGAGAATGAGTCACGATCACGACAGAACCGACACACCGCATCGATGTTCATTTTGCGGTAAGACCTCGGCCCAGGTGAAGCGCCTGTTTTCCGGGCATGAGGCCTATATCTGCAACGAGTGCGTGGAGCTGTGCAATGACCTGATGCAGAACGCGCCGGATATCGAACAGCCGGGAGAGATTCGGAATCTGCCGACACCGGCGGAGATCAAAGCGTTTCTGGACCAGTATGTTATCGGTCAGGAGCGGGCCAAGCGGACGGTATCCGTGGCGGTCTACAACCACTACAAGCGCATCAATGCTCAGATCAAGTCGCGACTCGAGCCGGGCAGGAAGGGTTCGGAGGATGATGTCGAGCTGGAGAAGTCCAACATCCTGCTCATGGGTCCAACCGGAACAGGCAAGACGCTGATCGCGCGCACGCTGGCGAAGTTTCTCAAGGTGCCGTTTTGCATTGCCGATGCTACCGTTCTCACCGAGGCGGGGTATGTTGGCGAGGATGTGGAGAACATCCTGGTGCGGTTGTTCCATGCGGCGAACTTCAATCAGCAGAAGACCGAGCGGGGCATTATCTATATCGATGAGCTGGACAAGATCGCGCGCAAGGAGGGTAACCCCTCGATCACGCGCGACGTGTCCGGTGAGGGCGTGCAGCAGGGGCTGCTGAAGATTCTCGAGGGTACGGTCTCCAATATTCCGCCGAAGGGTGGGCGCAAGCATCCGGAGCAGGCGTTTGTGCAGATCAATACCTCGAATATCCTGTTCATTTGCGGCGGGGCTTTCGATGGCCTGGAGCGGCTGATCGCCAACAGAATTGGCAAGAAGACGGTCGGATTCGAAGCGGCCAAGCGGTTTGTGGATGAGAAGGCAACGGATATCCTCACCCACGCGCAGCCGGAGGATCTGATCAATTTCGGGTTGATTCCGGAGCTGGTGGGCCGTATTCCGGTGAGTGCCCCCCTGGCACCGCTTGATGAGGCTGCCCTGTTGAGTATTCTCACCGAGCCGAAGAACGCCTTGACACGGCAGTTCAAGCGGCTGTTTGAGCTGGAGGGTATTGAGCTTCAGTTTGAGCCGGCGGCCCTGCAGGCGGCGGTGAAACTCGCCCAGCAGCGCAAGACGGGAGCGCGGGCGTTGCGGTCGATTTTGGAGCAGTCG
>CAZXRO010000123.1:0-7922 GCA_964642435.1 uncultured Ignavibacteriales bacterium | reverse complement strand
CTGCCTGATCGCTCTCGAACACGAGGGTCATCTGCTCTCCACCGGTTGTTTGGCTCAAATATGTCGGCAGCGTCAGGACCATCGAAATCGACGCACTCGCCTGACCGGTAACCGCGAACTGCGCTGTCGAATCATTGTCATCAGGGCCAATCTTCTTTGGCATGCCCTGGAGGACATTGCCGAACACCAGATTGTTGCTGGCCGTCACCGACAGGGCCGTCAGCACCCGCGCCGTTGCCTGCGCATTGGTGGTTCCCTGGGCGTGAGCCGGCGGCACCGCTGTCATCACGACAGCCGCGACCACAAGAACTGCAACACTGGCGACTCTTGCCCATCTCGTCATTGTCACGGACTCCTTCCGTGTGAGCGACATCACTGTCTACCGCAAGCTTAGATGGCCAGATCGACCATGGGAAGTTTTTAATCAACTCCCATTGTAGGCAACCGTGAGGACTATATCACCCTCGTAAGTCCCGGCCGGCTGGTTGGCCGATGGCCGTACCGCGCCGCCGAGATAGATGCTCGTGCCGGCGCTCCCGATAATGGCTCCGGCCGGCAGGCTGTACGGATTCGTATTCTGCCAACCCTTGCCACCAGCCATAGTAGTCGGTGAACTGGCACCCGTCGTATCCACCGAGGCATCCGTTGCTCCGAAGATGATGTCCATTCGCGAGGACCCATCGGTCTTGCTCAGGTATTCAGGCAGGATCAGCACCAGGTTGATGCCCTTGTCGGCCTCGCCTGTGATATCAAAGATCGCAGCACTGGCACTGTTGTTGGCGGTAGCGGTCTCAACACCCTGCAGAACCTGTCCAAAGTCCAGGTTGGCGGTTGCACTAACCGATATCGTGCCCAGGACAGTCGCTGTCGCCGTGGCTACGGCAACGTCCTGAGCAGTAACCACACCAGCGCATGAGCATACCAAAGCCATGGCCATCAGAAGATTCGTGATCTTCCAACAGCGGTCCATGGGTCGATATCTGGTCGCGTTACTGTTCATGGTCTGCACAGCCTTTAAGCCGTTTCAGTACAGTAATCGACCAAACTGCTCAAATTCTTAACAATCTATGGGGATATTCCTACAGCTTTCGGGCAGGGTTTTCCCATGGGAACCGCTTTCCCTGAGACACCCGGCGGTCACAGACAAAAAAGAGAGCCCGCCAATGGGCTCTCTTTCAAGGTCTCAGGATGAAAAACGGAGGCTACTGGGCCGCGTACGCAACAACCAGGACGATATCTGCGGTATAGGCACCGGCGGCCTGTACAATCGACGGATAGATACTCCCGCCGAGATAAATACGCGTCTCCTCAGTAGGTGCTTCAGAACCAATCGTAGGATCGGCACCAAGGGTGGCGGCAGAGAGGTCCTGCGGATTCTCGTTGTTCCAACCATCACCGAAGGCAGCCGGCGTACCGGCGGCACTGGTGTCGATAGCACAATCGGTAGCCGCAAAAGTGATAGTCATGCGGTCACCACCCGGACCGGTCATGTATTCCGGCAGATAAAAGGTGGTGATGATCTTGGCGCCGGCCTCACCGGTGATGGTGAAAATACCGGTCGAGTCATCGTGAGTGATCGTCTGGGTCGAGGGCTGTCCCGGAAAGGTCAGCGGGAACGCCAGATCCTGAGTGGCGGTCACCTCCAGGGCCGTCGCCACTGTTGCAGTTGCCTGGCCGGTAACAACGTAGTTTGCTGCAAGAACGCAAGAGGCGGTTCCCAGCAGCAGCACCGTCAATACGAGCGCGGCCTTCTTCAGAGCTGACTGACGGTTTGTGGAGCTAATCATCTTGGGCCTCCGTGAAGTTGTGTATTGTGTCATCTGCATATTTTTCAACCAGCGTTTCAGTCGTTGAACAGCGTGCCCATGCGCGCCGTTTATCCTTTAAATCGCCAGATGTTGACCAGCCAATAAGCGCTCTTGGCCAAAAACAGGACAGATGAACATAAACTGTTTAGAGCTTGAACAGAGGGGTCAAGATGGCGAGATGCCCGCGTAAACTGCGGGTTCTCGCCTAATTACCGGTGTAGGTTACCGTGATAGTGATGTCGGCCGTATAGTCGCCCGGCTGCTGGACAAGAGCGGGAACCGCCTTTCCCCCCAGCCAGATCGATAAACCATTGGCGCCGATGCCGTAGGTCTGTATGATGTATGGGTTTAGATCGTCCGCCAGGGGGCTCGCCTGGCTCGGTGAGGCGATCGAATCCATTGCCAGATCATCCGAGGCAAACACCAGCCTCATGCTGTGCCCCGAAGATGTGGTCATGTAATTGGGCAAAATGAACTCTATGGTGATCTCATCGCCGGCATTGCCGGTTACGCTGAACTCAGCCGCTCCAAGTTGAGACTTGTCCATGGATTTCGGCACCCCGGGAAAGACATCGCCAAACTCCAGATCGTTCACGACCGAGACGGTCTGAGCACAAATCGGTTCTATGGCCAAAGATATCGCCACCGCTGCCAAAACCACCGCCCACAGGACTCTTGCGTACATCACTCTCCCTTATGGCTTCAGACTACACCAATGACCCTAATCGAGCAATGCGGTCCAGGCAACAAAAAAGCACGGAGGAACAATCACTGACCGGGATCAACTATAGTCACAATGCGTGGCAAACTGCCTGACAGCTCCCGCAGCAAACCACCACTCGGACGAAACAGCACAGGCTGACATCGCTCTCCGCGTGAGGCACTTCGAGATGCATCTATTCGCCCCACCCATACCTGATGATTCGCCGAGTCGCTCACCGAAAGCACAACCTGCGAAAAGGAGCCGACATGAACACGCCAGCATCCAAATGAATCAGATTGCACGCCGCTGGCTGGCTCCACAAAGGCCGTGGCCTGAATAGTAGCGCTATTACCGGGAGGGACTCCATAAGCAGAGCCGAAGAACAACAGCTCCCCTGCGAGACAGAAGAGCAAGACATATATGATGTGACAACGTACTGGTCGGTTCATTGGTTACGATGTCCAAAGGATTGGTACTATCGTAACCTAACCATAAAGCCAGATAAGTCAATTTTTATTGGTCAATGACAGTCAGACTGAGCTACAGCGGCGCATCGATCGTCCGCATTCACTTCATAAGGAGGAGATCAATAGTATCCTGAAAAACACAAAACGCAAGAACGGGCATACCTCTTCTGTGCCCGAGCCCGTATTCGCGAGCCAGGTTCAGGTAGCCCAACATCGACAGCCCCAATGTGCGAGCTCAACCGCCCGTGTATGTCACCGTCATGATAATGTCCGCGCTGTAGCTTCCTCCTGTCTGCGCAATGTCCGGATTGACCGTTCCTCCAATCCAAACCGTCATGTCACCGGCGCCGCTAAGATTCACCGTACTGACCACAGCCGGATTGATGACGCCAGCAGGGGCTGCCTGCCCACCGCCGGAGCCATCGTCGTAAGAGGCATCCGTGGCCGTGAAGTTGATCGGCATGGTCGCTGCTGCACCATCGCTGAGTTCAGTTGGTAATGTAAAGTCAAGGGTCACCTCGGCCGAGGCAGTACCTGTGATCTCCCACTCTCCCGCGGAACCTGCGGTTACCTTGTCGACAGCCTTGGGGGTGCCCGGCGTCACCGAACCAAATTGCAGATTGTTTGACCCGGTTACCGTAAGCGAGGACACCACTGTCGCCGTAGCCTGGATTGTCCCGCTCTCCTGGGCCTGAACCGGAACTGCTAACAACAGCAATACCAGCCAACAGCCAAGTAACTGAAGCAGTTTCACTTCTTCCTCCTTTGCCTGGCTCACAAGAGCCGCCTTTCCAACGGAGGAAAAAGCAAGGCTGGTGCCGCTCAATGTGCATGGCCGATATCAGGCTATATCACAATCACTTGTACGATACGGCTAATGCGCTACTTGAAGAATCAAACAAACTGGACTATGGGGGAGCCGCCACATATGATGGGATCAACCGATGAGAATCCGAACAGAGGAGCTTCAGGATCGAGCTACTGCCCGCTGAGATGTCTGTTCAAGACTGCTGCGGGGTGAATGGATCCGCTGTTCGGGGTAGCGACCATTTATCGGAAATCTCATTGAACCACAGTAGCGCAGTAACATTTCAGCACCAAATAGGCGCCAGAAAACATTGGTGATGAAAGTCGTTAAACTTGTCGAAACAACAATTGACGGCACTTACCTGATCATGTCCAGGTCAGTGCTAACCGTGTGTATTGCTTGACAGACCACCAATGGTAATGTATTTTGAGAGCGTCTGCATTGCTCTACACCTATAAACATGTCAGCATCCGGAGAACGTCTGTGAGCACGCAAACTCTTTGGCGCACCGCCCGTTTTGGTGCGGCGGTGACGATACTTCTTCTTGCCCTCATCGTCCTGCACAACCAGGAAGCCATGTCAGATGGATTCCCGCATGCGGAATCGCTGAGAAAAGCCCCCTTGGTTTTTGAAGAGAATCGTGGCCAATTTGACCCACGCGTGCGCTTCACGGGTTGCACCAACGGCGCCCGGATCTGGTTTACTGACGAAGCCATTTACTACCAGTTCACGCAACTGGTCGACGAGTTCGGGACCCAGCCGACACCAAACGCCGATCCGCTCACCCAGCAGTTGCCATCGAGTCTGCGCTGGGCGATCGTTCGCACCACCATCGTCGGCGCTCAGCAGTTCGACCTGCTGTCCGGTCAATCGCCGGTTGCCGGACTAACAAGCTATCTGATTGGCGAGCCGTCTCAGTGGATCCAATCTGTGTCATCCTACCGCGAGCTATTCATCTCTGACGTGTATGATAACATCGACTTGCGCTTCCGAGGAAGCAGCCGACGGCTCGAATATGACTTCATCGTCGACCCGGGCGCTGACCCAAACCAGATCGTCCTGAGATACGACGGAGCCGACAGCCTGTGGATTAGTCCGAGCGGCGAACTCAAAATCTCCACCGCACTTGGGATGATTACCGAAAGACGTCCGATAGTCTTCCAGGTAATCGATGGTCAGGTAGTGCCGGTCAATGCCAACTATCACCTTATCGATGACCACACCTTCGGTTTTGCTGTCGGGGAGTTCAATCCAAATTATCGACTGATAGTGGACCCCATGCTGGACTTCAGCACCTTCCTGGGCGGCAGCAGCAATGACTATGGCCGAGCCATCGATGTCGATACTGACGGCAATACCTACGTGGCCGGATATACGGTCTCCAACGACTTCCCCATCGAAGATCCTTTCGATTCAACCTACTCCGGTGGGGGCAGCGCCGGATACGATGTCTTCGTCACCAAGCTCTCCCCCGCCGGCGATACAATACTGCACAGCACCTATATCGGGGGAGCCAACGGCAACGATCAGGCCGAGGAACTTGCGGTCGCCGATGATGGCAGTGTTGTCCTCGTCGGCAGCACCGACTCCGATGACTTCCCGACCGAGTCTCCGTACCAGGCAACGCTGGCAGGGGAAAAGGACGCGTTCATCTGCAAGCTCGATCCAACCGGCGCATTGCTCTCGTTCAGCACCTATATGGGTGGATCAGCTTCCGACTATGCAACGGGTATCGAATTAGATGGCTCCAATCGCCCGGTGGTGGCCGGATACACCAAATCAGCCGACTTCCCCACCGTCAACGCCTTCGACGGCTCCCTCGGTGGCAGTCAGGATGCAATTGCTCTGCGCCTGTCGTCCGACGGACAGTCGCTGGATTATGCAACCTACTACGGAGGAACCGGTATCGATGCCGCCTTCGACCTGGCCCTGGCAGCCGACAGCTCGCCCATTCTGTGCGGATATACCTCTTCAACGGATCTGCCTTTGCAGTCTCCCTATGATGATTCCTTCGGAGGCGGCAGCCTCGGAGACGCCTTTGTGGCGCATTTCAACGTAGACGCCTCGGCCCTCAATTTCGCAAGTTACCTCGGTGGCACAGGCGACGACGTTGGAATAGCCGTTGACGTAAGTTCAACCGGCACCTATTGGCTACACGGATACACTTCCTCAAGTGACTTTCCAATGGCATCAGCGATAGACAACACCTTCAACGGTTCAAATGAGACATTCCTGAGCGAGCTGAATCCAGCCGGACCGTCGCTTGCCTTCAGCACCTTCATCGGCGGCACTGACTCCGAGTATGCCGGTGGCCTGAAACTGGACGCCACGGACCATGTCCTGTTCATGGGACACACCAACTCGCCCGATTTCCCTGTCGTCAATCCATTCCAAGAAACCAAAAAGCAGGCCTACGACCTCTATGTTGGTTTCTACGAGCCATCTGGCGACACCCTCGTATACCTGACGTTCTTGGGCGGCTCCGATTTTGACTTCGGCTACGATCTTGCCTCCGGCGAATCAGATACCTCCGCTCATATCACTGGCCAAACCGGTTCGTGGAACTTCCCTCTTCAGGATCCGCTGCAGGATAGTGTTCTGGGAGGATATGATCTGTTTGTGGCTAAGGTCCTCGCTGGCGATTATATCTGTGTCGACTCCGACGGTGACGGCTTCGGTGACCCAGGCCACCCCGAGAATATCTGCCCTGATGACAATTGCCCTAACGTTCCAAATCCACTTCAGGAAGACTTTGATTTCGACGGTGTGGGTGATTCCTGCGATAACTGCCTGCTTGTGGCCAACCCTGATCAGGCTGACGCCGATGGCGATGGTATCGGCGACATCTGCGATGAGTGCACCGATACCGACGGTGATGGCTTTGGTAACCCGGGATTTGCCGCCAACACCTGCGATGACGATAACTGCCCTGATATCTACAACCCCGATCAGATCGACTCCGACGGCGACGGAATCGGCGATGTCTGCGATGAGTGCACGGACACTGACGGCGATGGCTTTGGCGATCCCGGCTTCCCAGCCAACACCTGTGTGACTGATCTTTGCCCCGACACCGCCACTGCCTCCAACGACGACACCGATGGCGATGGTCTCGGCGATGCCTGTGACAACTGCCCCCTGGTGGCCAATATCGATCAAGATGACTATGACCAGGACGGAATCGGCGATAGCTGCGACACATGTACTGATTTTGACGGCGATGGCTACGGCAACCCCGGTTTCCCGGCCAATACTTGCGATGACGACAATTGCCCGTTCACCTACAATCCTGATCAGGCCGACAGCAATGGCAATGGCATCGGCGACGCCTGTGATGCAGGCTGTTGCATAGCGCCGATCCGAGGGAATGTCGATGGCGACGCACAGGACAACATCAACGTATCTGATCTGACCTACCTGGTCGGCTTCCTCTTCAGCGGCGGTCCCCCACCGACTTGCTTTGAGGAAGGCAATATAGACGGCGATGCCGAAGAATCCGTGAATATTCAGGACCTCACTTATCTTGTAGCCTACCTTTTCAGCGGCGGTCCCTCACCGGCCCCCTGCCCGTAAATAGCCGCCTCCCTGCGTAATGATTGTGTATCGCCCCGGTCTGAACTCCTCCGGGGCTTATCTCTGCCTGCAAGTCAAGACCTCGACCCGGTATCAGATTCAGACAATTGCGAACGTCTCCCGGCTGTGCCAGACATCGAGAATAACCTCGCCGGCACTGATGACTGGAATCGCCCATAATTGTGAACACGTTCACAATATCACCGCTGCCATGTGGACTTGTGCGATCTATTATAGAACACCGCTGGAGACTGTCGTTCGCTCGCGAAGCATCGACACTCTCCAGCTCGCGCTTGTGAATCTGTTCACATTGTTGTCCTCCACAGGACTTCCTCTGTCCCCTTCCCCGTGAGCCGCCCACAGCCCATTTCGACACCAGATATGATCTGCCGTAGAGCCAGCGGCGAGCATTGCGTGACCCGCCCTGGCCTCCCTAATCTGGCTCGCCTTGGCAGCACCCGCAAAGCATCTTGCCTGTCGTCCTTGTACAGCGACAACAGTCCCCAATGGCAGCCATTAGCCGCCCGTTTTTGTTGTCAGCTGACTTGCCTCTGAGGGGGATT
>CAZXRO010000122.1:0-7961 GCA_964642435.1 uncultured Ignavibacteriales bacterium | reverse complement strand
GCACCGTGGGCTATCAATCTGAGGGCGTGGACTCAGGGCGGGGATCGCTTCGCCCGATACTCACCGCCCCGCGCACGGTCACATCCTTGTCGGGGAACTCCTCGCGCGCGACATCGCTGGCCGAGTAGACGGAGGCTCCGGCCTCGCTGACCATCACGATACCGACCTCGCTCCCCAGTCCAAGCTCGCGTACGAACTGCTCGGTCTCGCGTCCGGCGGTACCGTTGCCGATTGCGATGATTTCGATCTTGAACCGTGCCACCAGATCGCGGATTGTCTTCGCCGCTTTCTGGCCGCGCTCGTTCTTCTCATGCGGAAAGATAGTGTCATGGTGCTCCAGGCTGCCATAATGGTTGAGACAGACAACCTTGCAGCCGGTGCGGAACCCGGGGTCGATAGCCAGGATACGCTTGCGTCCCAGTGGCGGCGAGAGCAGCAACTCGCGCACATTCTCGCAGAAGATACGAATCGCTTCCTGGTCGGCCCGCTCCTTGAGTATGCCGCGCCATTCGGTTTCCATGGCTGGCCTGAGCAGCCGCTCATAGCTGTCCGCGGCAGCATCGCGCACCTGCTGCGAGGCAGCGTTGGCCCCGATGAGGAAGATCCCCCAGAGCAAGTCCAGCGCACGGTCTTTTTCGGGTGCTATGTGCAGTCTGAGCACACCCTCGCGCTCGCCGCGGAACATGGCGAGCAAACGATGTGAGGGGGCCTGGACGGCCAGTTCATGCCATTCGAAATAGTCCCTGTACTTGGCGCCCGCTTCTTCCTGGCCGCGGTTGACTTTGGAGGTGATCATGGCCTCGCGCTCAAACATTGTGCGGATCCGCCCGCGGGCGTCGGCGTCCTCGTTGATCCACTCCGCGATGATATCCCGGGCGCCGGCAAGGGCCTGTTCGGTATCGGCAACGTCCTTTTCCGGGTCGACAAACTCGCGCGCTGCCTTCTCGACATTGAAACTGTCCTGCCCGAACAGCATCTCCGCCAGCGGCTCAAGGCCTTTCTCGCGGGCGATAGTGGCCCGGGTGCGGCGCTTGGGACGATAGGGGAGATAGACGTCCTCGAGTTGTGCCATGGTCTCGCAGACATCGATCTGCTGTTTAAGCTCGTCGGTGAGCAATTCCCGTTCAGCCAGCGACTTGACAATCGCCTCGCGGCGCTCATCGAGCGCTCGAAGTTGCGTGAGGCGATCGCGAATGGTCGCGATCGCGACCTCGTCAAGCCCGCCGGTGGCCTCCTTGCGGTAGCGGGCGATAAACGGTATGGTGGCGTCGTCGTCCAGCAGTCGAATCGTGCCCTCGACCTGTTGTGGCCCGACCTTCAGTTCCTGTGCTATCTTCGTCGCATATTGTGTCATCGAAACCATCTTTCCATTTTGCGGGTACATCCACAATTATACTCCTCGGGGCGCAATTGGCAAGTAGTGACTGACCTGCAGCGGTATTCTGTTGCAGGGCTTCGAATTTGATGCTGTACAACGGGTGGCGAAACCGTTACTTTGATCCCTGACAGAAATCATGGTAACATCGAATGGGGCCCAGCAACAAACGGGAACGTATGAGACGAGCGAAGAGAGAAACGAAGAAGGAAGAGCCGACACAGGCCGAGAAGAAAGAACGCGAAGAACACGTGGTTGAGCCGGAGGACGCGCTCCCCGAGGTGACGCTTGCCGAGATGCCGGAAGCCATCAAACAGGCTGCCCGGCACGCCGGATGGGATGAACTTATGCCGGTGCAGGCCAAGACCCTGCCATACATTCTTGCCGGACGTGACATGATGGTGCAATCGCGCACGGGCAGCGGCAAGACCGGTGCCTTCGTTATGCCGATCCTGCACCGCATCAACCTTAACCGCGATGAAACCCAGGCTATGATCCTGGTGCCGACCCGTGAGCTGGCCGGCCAGGTGTACAACGAGTGCAAGATGCTGGCCGGTGACAGTGGTGTGCGATCGATCGCCGTCTATGGCGGCGTGGGCTACGGGGCGCAGATCGAGGCTTTCAAGAAGGGCGCGCATATCGTAGTCGGTACGCCGGGCCGCATTTTGGATCACCTGTTGCGCGGGACTTTGCGGCTGGGTGGGCTGGAGATTCTTGTGTTCGACGAGGCCGACCGTATGCTGTCGATGGGGTTCTACCCCGACATGAAAGAGATCAAGAAATATCTGCCGCGTCGGTTGAGCAATGCCTACATGTTTTCGGCTACCTTTCCGCCGCACGTGATGGCGCTGGCGGGCGAGTTTCTTACGCAGCCCCAGATGCTGAGTTTGTCTCGCGACGTGGTCCATGTCCCGCAGACCGAGCAGGCCTTCTACAATGTGGCCCCGATGGAAAAGGACCGCTCCCTGGTGCGATTGATCGAGGTGGAGAATCCGACCTCGGCGCTGATCTTCTGTAATACGAAACAGATGGTGCACTATGTGTCGGTGGTGCTTAAACGCTTCGGCTACGACGCCGATGAGCTGAGTGCCGACCTGCCGCAGAAGAAGCGCGAGAAGCTGCTTGAGCGGCTGAAACAGGCACGGCTTAAGTTCCTTGTGGCCACTGACCTTGCCGCCCGCGGTCTGGATATTCCCGCGCTTTCGCACGTGATTCAATACGAGCCGCCGGAGGATCCCGAGGCGTATATCCACCGCGCCGGGCGCACCGGTCGGGCCGGGGCAAGCGGCGTGAATATCTCGCTGGTGTCCGGCGAACAGCTCACGCAGCTGCGGCGGATAGCGGCCCGGTTCGAGATCGATCTGCTGGAGAAGAAGCCGCCGACTGAGGCCGATGTACAGCGCGTCGTTTCCGAACGACTGCTGGTTGCCCTGGAGGCGCGGCTGCGCAACCGTGACCGGGTTCAGGTGGAGCGCATGCAGCGGTTTGGGCCGCTGGCGGAGGCGATAGCCGAGGGGGACGATCATTCGATCATGGCCATGCTGCTCGATGACTACTACCAGGAGACGCTGCAATCGCAGCAGCAGGCGCCGGAGCCGGTCGATTTCCGTCCGCCGAGCGCCAAGAAGTCGGCCCGGAAGCAACGGCCACCAAACAAGCGCAGTGACAGGCGCCCTGAGTCGTCCGGCGATTAGCCGGGCCTGACGGTCCTGGTCCGGGCTTGCCATGTTGTATTTGATCCTGGCCATACTCTGCAGTGCCTCAATTGCTCTCATCTTCCGCGTGAGTGAAACGCGGAAGATGAACCGCTACGCCGTCACCACCACCAATTACGTCACCGCCTGCATCACAGCCATCATCGCTGTTCTTGCGGCCGGTCACTCGTTTCCATCCCCTGCTGCCATCATTGACAGCCTGCCGCAACTGGCCGGGGCTGTGGCCGGTCGTGCTGACCTGCTTACGGGCAGCGCCAGTGCCGCCTGGGCCGCTTGCGTGGGGCTGGTGGCGGGTGTGTTCTTCTTCCTGGCTTTTATCTACTACCAGATCTGTGTCCGCAATCATGGCGTCAGTCTGCCCGGGGCATTTGCCAAACTTGGCATTCTGGTGCCGATGTCGCTGTCGTTGATTCTCTGGCATGAGATGCCGCGCTCCATACAGTGGGTGGGGATCGCATTGGCGGTAGGGTCGATCGTGCTGGTCAACCGCCCTGCGGATCGTCTCAGGCGCGGACTGAAACTGTCGCTGCTGTTGTTGTTCGTATTCGGGGGGCTGTCTGAATTCAGCAACAAGGTGTTTCAACGGCACGGGATGCTGGAGGACAAGGCGTTGTTTCTTTTGGTGACGTTCTTCGTGGCGTTCGTGCTGAGCTTGATTGTCACGATCCGCAAGGGGTTGCCGGTGAAGCGTCGTGATATCCTGACCGGTGTTGCGGTGGGGTTGCCCAATTTGTTCTCATCGTATTTCTTGATCGAGGCGCTGGATCGCATTCCGGCGGCGGCGGTGTTTCCGGCTTACGGCGCGGGGACGATTGTCGTGATCACGGTTGTCGGCGCGGCATTCATGGGGGAACGGCTCGCGTGGCGCGACCGGGCGGTGGTGGCGCTGGCGGTGGTGTCGATTGTGCTGATTAACCTGTAAGGGAAACGCGTCCTCATACTCGAACGAGGCTACGCCTACTTGCCGTTGCTATCGCTCTTTTTCACGCGCCAGAAGGAATCGATGAACCAGCGATTGGAGTCGTAGATGTGCTCGATCACCTCGAAGCCTGTTTCGGCGGCGAGTGTCTCGATATCCGACTCGAGGTACTTGTAGCTGTACTCGATATGAATCGGTTCCCACGGTCCGAATGTGAACGAGCGCCCGATAGCATCGATAAACACCTCCTGCGCCTTCAGGCTGACCAGGTAGCTTTCCATGGCGCCGGAGAAGACGTCATAGGTGCCGATATGGCGGAAGGTGCCGATATCGAACTCCCCGCCCAGCTCGCGGTTGATACGGCGGAGTACGTTGTAGTTAAACTCGGCCGTGATGCCCTGCGAGTCATTGTAGGCCTTGATAAGCAGCTCGATGTCCTTCTTCAGGTCGAAGCCGATTATCAGGTTGTCCCCATTGTTCAGGCAGTTCCACATCGATCGCAAGAAGACCCGCGCCTCGGCATGGCTGAAGTTGCCGATACTGCTGCCGAGGAAGATGGCGATATTTTTGCGGCGGTAGCGGTTGTTGAGCCACTTGATGCCGGTGAAGTACTCGCTGATGAGCGCCATGAGTTCGAGGTCGGGGAAGCGGGAGATCATGTCTTCGGATAGTTTTTCCAGTGCCGACTGCGATATGTCGATAGGCACATACTGGAAATCCAGTTTGTGCTTGATGAAGGCATCGATAAGGAATGAGGCTTTCAGGGCGCTGCCGGCGCCGAACTCGACCAGGTTGAACGGTCGGTTGTCGGCCAGCTCGGCGAAGCGGTCGGCATGGCGGGTGAGGATATCGAGTTCGCATTTGGTGGGGTAGTATTCATCGAGCTGTGTTATCTGGTCAAACAGGTGGCTACCCTCGGCATCGTACATGTACTGCGAGGGGATGCGTTTGCGTTGCTCGGAGAGGCCAACGAGGATATCCAGGGCGAATGCTTCGCGGGCGCCGAAATTGCGGGCAAAATCCGCGGCGCTGACTACCTTAATCGTTTGTTGTGACATGATGTTCTCGGTATGCGTGTGCGGTTGTGTTTCGGCGCTACTCATTGTGTTACTGGGGATCATCGGCCAGCCGCATTCCGGTAAACTGCCAGCGTTTGTCGCTGGCGAAGAAATTGCGGTAGGTTGGCCGGATATGATCGCGCGGCGTGGCGCATGAGCCGCCGCGGAGCACGATCTGGTTATTCATGAACTTTCCATTGTACTCGCCCAGGGCATCCCTGGCCTGGCGGTAGCCGGGGTAAGGGAGGTAGGCGCTGGAGGTCCACTCCCACAAGTTGCCGAACATGAGGTCGAACCCATCACCTTCGGCCAACGGTTGCGTAACCGGGTGGAAGAGGCGATCCTCGGCGAAGGCGCCGCGGTTGTCATCGATCGCCTGTTTTAGCGAGGCGATCTCCCATTCCTGTTCGGTGGGCAAGCGTTTGCCGGCCCAGCGGGCGTAGGCGTGGGCCTCGTGATGGCTGATGTGGCTGACCGGTTCGGCGGGGTCGACCGGGCGGAAGCCGTGCAGGGTCATCACCATCCACTTGCCCTCGATCAGTTCCCAGTACAGGGGTGCCTGCCAGTGCTCGGCCTGGACAATATCCCAGCCATCGGCAAACCACCATCGGTGATCCTCGTAGCCGTCATCCTTCATGAACTCCATGAACTCGGCGTTGGTTACCGGTCGGGTGGCGAGCTTGAACTCCTGGATGTAGCTGGTGTGGCGGGGGCTTTCGTTGTCATAGGCGAAGCGGTTGCCGCCGTAGCCGATCTCGACCTGCCCGGAGGGAATCTCGACCCAGCCCATCTCACCGGGCATCTCGGCCCGCTCGTGTTCGCGCCGGATGTAGGCCGGGCGGAGGGGGTTGCTGGCGAGAATGTGTTTGATATCGGTCAGGAACAACTCCTGGTGTTGCTGCTCGTGGTTGATGCCCAACTCCAGCAGAGCGTGAATCTGCGGCCAATCCTGCTCGCCGGCCTGTTCGATCAGGCGGGCGGTGCGGGCGGTGACATTCTCGCGGTAGGCCATGACCTGGTCTACCGTGGGACGGGACAGGGTGCCGCGAAGGTTGCGCTGGACACGGTCGCCGAAGCTCTGGTAGTACGAATTGAAGACGAAGTAGAAGTCGCGGTGGTACTTTTTGAACCCAGTCTCAAACTGTTCCAGGACAACCTGTTCGAAGAACCAGCTGGTGTGTCCGAGGTGCCACTTGGGGGGGCTGACGTCTTCAATTGTCTGGACGACGAAATCCTCTGTTTCGAGTGGCTGGCAGAGCTCCTCGGAGAACTTGCGTACGGCCAGGAATCTGTCGGCGAATTGCTTTCGGTCCATAGGGTTATCCTGTGTTTGGTCTATTGTCGGCAGATTGTGTAATTGCTAAAACAAGAGGGGTGGCTACATGTTCCGCAGCAGGGCCGGGTCAGGTTACGCGGTTGCTCATCAGACAGATCGGCCGCCAGTGCAAGATGCAGATGGCGGCCGAGGATATCTCTGTAGTGAGATTTTGAATCAGTGGGCTATCTCTTTATCGGTGAACAGGTAGTCCTTGAGTTCCTCCTCGAACTTCTTGTCGTGGCGGCGAATCCATTCAATCAGCATGGCCGCGTGCTCTTTCTCTTCATCGCGATTGTGTTCGAGGATCTTGCGCAGATCGTCATCATCGCAGGCATCGACCCGTTGGTGGTACCAGTCGACGGCCTCGAGTTCCTCGACCAGGGAGACGATGGCGCGGTGCATATCGATGGTGTTGGAAGACAGGTTTTCGGCTTTCTCGTGCAGGCCTTCGCTTGACATGTGTTGTACTCCTTTTCCCTCGTCTGTTAGCGAGCGTCTTAATGAGTTTCACGTATCTATGTTACCCGGCAAATCTGCGGTTGGCAAGAGCGCGTGAAGTTGATTGACAAATGCGGGTAAATCGCACCACTTTACGCCAGCGACAGAACTCACCTGGATAAGGATGTATATTATGAGAAGAACAACCGTACTGCTGGTGTGTGCCGTGTTTTTGCTGGGGGGTCTGCCGGCATTGGCCTGCACCAATCTACTGGTGACGAAGGGAGCCTCGGAGGACGGCTCGGTGATGATCACGTACACCTGCGATGGCACCTTTCATCCGCATCTTGACCGCACGCCTGCGGCTGACTATCCGCCGGGTGATTCGCTGGCAATTGAACGCTGGGGTGGCGAGGTGAAAGGGTGGATCGACCAGGTGGAGCACACGTATGCGGTGGTGAACCTGATCAATGAGCACCAGCTGGCGATAAGCGAGACGACATTCGATGGTCGGCCGGAGCTGCGCAACCCTGATGGTTTGCTGCACTACTGGGACTTGATGCAACTGGCCTTGCAGCGAGCGAAGACGGCGCGCGAGGCGATTACGGTTATGACCGACCTGGTAGCTCGTTATGGCTACGGGTCGACAGGCGAGTCGATTTCGTTTGCGGACACTGATGAAGCCTGGATTCTGGAAATAATCGGGCCGGGGCCTGATTCGGTCAACCAGGGCAGGGTGACCGATGGCGCGTTGTGGGTGGCGGTTCGGGTGCCCGATGGGTATATCAGTGCCCACGCCAACAAGGCGCGGATCGGGACATTTCCGCTCGATGATCCCGACAACTGCATCTACAGCAAGCATGTGATCGAATTCGCGGTGGAGCAGGGGTACTATGATCCGGAGAGCGGCGAGCCGTTCCGGTTCAACGAGGCGTATTGTCCCTCGAATCCGCGGAATAAGCGGTACGCCGAGGCGCGGGTGTGGAGCATTTTCCGTCGCGCGGCACCCTCGATGAACCTCTCACCGGATCACCATCGCGCGGTCCCGGGAGCGGAGCGCTATCCGCTGTGGATCAAGCCCGATGACAAGATCAGCCTGCAGGATGTGTTTGACCTGATGCGTGACCATTACGAGGGG
>CAZXRO010000121.1:0-7965 GCA_964642435.1 uncultured Ignavibacteriales bacterium | reverse complement strand
CGGAAACCTCCCTGAGAATCTTGATCCGGGTCAGGTCTTCATTGGCCTCAAGGCCCCAGCCGGTCACGACATCCTCTTTCTGTGTGATTCGCACAAAGGCATCGGTGCGTATCTTCTCCTGGTGCGAATCCCAGAACAGGTACTCAGTTTGCAGTTTGGCTGAGTCCTCGGTCGTCAGCACCACGTTGCCGTACATGTCCATGAAACCGGTGGTTTCCCGGATGACCCCGGAATCACCCACCACATGGGTAGTTACCTCGCCGGCAGTGTCAAGAACGCTGACATTAAGGTCGTAGGCCATGGTGGAGTCAATCGAGGAAAACTTCACGATGCGAGCTGATTCGATTTCTGCCGTCCGTACCTCGCCATCGTACAGGAAGATCTTGGCTTCGGTGAGCTCCGAATCCGGCAACAGCGTGTCGGTGCGATCAGTCTCATTGGACGTGCGATCGGAATCAGCACAGGCTGCCAGCAGCAGTGTCAGGGCAGCCAGGACGAGCATGTATATGTATTTCCGCATGGTTTCCTTACTTTGGCAATTGTCGGCGCGAAAGGTCACCTTTTTTACCATTAAGTCAAGCGAATTCTTCGGGTTTGGTGTGCCAGTGATTGTGCAACCAGATCCATTGTGATAAGTCCATTTCGACATATCGCTGCAACTGATCAACACATCCCTGGGTCACTTCGATCACTTTCGCGGTTGATTGGTCCGACATCCCGGTGATGATTGGTGGACCGATATCGATATGATACCGCCCTTCAGGCGTTTGCAGGCAAGCCATGCAGAGTATCGGCGAGCCGGCCCGCATCGCAAGGATAGTCTGTCCCACAGCTGTGTAGGCCGGACGCCCAAACATCGTGAGGTGCTCACCGCGTACCCGCGCGGAATCGGTATCGATCAAGACGCCCAGAAGACCGCCTGAGCGAAGCCATCTGAGTAGCCGCGCAGGAGGATCGGTAGTCGTGAAGTTCACCAGCCCCATTGCCAGCCGGTGATCGACCAGCAGCCGGTCCAGCCGGGATTCATACAGTTTCCGTCCCACAACCGCCACCGGGTACCCCAGCGTGGCCATGTGTACCGCCAGCAGTTCATAGGCCCCAATGTGCCCCGTTATGCACACCACCCCTCGCCCGAGGGCGAACGCCTCGTCGAGGTGACGCTTGCCACTGATGGTCACGTTGGGCTGGATCTGCCGGCGATAGTGTCGACGGCACCGCATGACATCAACAAGAAAACGCCCCGTATTGATATAGAAATCACGCCCGATAACCCGCTTCTGGTGACTGCTGAGACGGGAACCATAGACCAGCGTGAGGTGTCGGTGGACCTTGTGCTGGTCTTTCGTAATGAAGAACCACGCCCCCAGCGAAATCCATCCGCCGAGAAACCGGGCCATATTGCGGGGCAGGTAGTTGAAGGCAAGAAAGAGCAGGCGAGTCAGATGATACACTAAAGAGCGTTTGAGCTGCTTCGCCCGGCGCATAGTCAGACCAGTTTAGCGCGCAGAATATCGTGCAGGTGGAGCACACCCACCAGCCGGCCGTCTTTGTCAACCGTAGCCAGTTGCGTGATGGCGTGACTCTCCATTATTGCCAGCGCGGCATCCAGGACAGCCTCGCAGTGTATTGTCTTGGGATTGGGGATCATAACCTGCTCGGCCTTCATGGTGGCGTAGTCCGGTCGCTTCTCGACCAACCGCCGCAGGTCACCATCGGTGAAGATGCCGCTCACGTGATCCAACTGATCCGTCGTCAGCACACAGCCCAGCCGCTTGGATGTCATCTCCAGAATCAACTCATTGATCGGTGTCTCCGGAGCTACCCGGGGAATGGCATCGCCAGTGTGATGCAACTCGCTGACTCGCTTAAGCAGCCGAAATCCCAGCGCTCCACCTGGATGCAGTTGAGCAAAATCCTCAGGAGTGAAGTTGTTGGCCTTGAGCAGCGCCATGGCCAGCGCATCCCCCATCACCAGCGCTACCGTGCTCGAGGAGGTCGGCACCAGGTTATTGGGACAGGCTTCGCGGCTGACTGAACAATCCAGCACAATATCAGCTCTCTCGCTTAACTCGGATTCCATGGTACCCGTCAAGCCAACGATGGTAACTCCCAGCCGACGGGCCGCGGCGACCACCAGTTCGGCCTCGGCCAACCGCCCCGACTTGGAGATCAGAAGCAGCATATCCTCAGGCCTCATCAGCCCCAAATCGCCATGGATGGCCTCGGCGGGGTGCAGAAAGAAGGATGCGACCCCGGTTGAGTTGAATGTCGCCACGATCTTTCTTCCAACCAGTCCCGACTTACCCATGCCGGAGACAATGACGCGGCCGGTACACGTACTGAGAGCCTCGACGGCTTTGTCGAAGCTTTCATCGAGGCGCGCGGCAAGATCGGCCACGGCTTTTGATTCGGCCTCAATAATCTCACGGGCGTACTCGCGATAACTGGTCATACCAGGAACTCCTGTGCACTCTTACCAACAGCCTCAAACCACAACTCCAGGATCTCCCGCACCGCCCCCTCTCCACCCTTGCGCGCCGTGACATAATCGACCACATCCAATAGCTCACGACATGAGTCGGCCACTCCAATTGCCAGTCCGACCTTCTGAGACAGCTTGATATCCAGGATTTCGTTACCCATGAAGGCGATAGCGTCATACTGAAGCTTCAACGCTTCCATCAGCGGAGCGATCTGCTTCGTCTTGTCCAGCTTCTTCTGCAGCACGTGCTTTATTCCCAGGTCCTTCATGCGCGAGTCAGTCGCAGGGGAATAGCGCCCGGAGATGATAGCAATCTCCAGTCCGGCCCGCTGTGCCAACACCATATAGAGGCCATCGGAGATATTGAATCGCTTGGCCTCGAACCCGTCCGGACCGAACATCAGCGTATCGTCGGTGAGGACGCCGTCGACATCGAGAGCCAGCAACTTGATGTTCTTCAGCCTCTCGATCAATTGCTCACGCGTGAGCTTGCTCACGAGAGTGCCTCCTTTCGGGCGTTGCTGAAGATGGTGATTTGCTCCAGCAGCGACGCCATCTGATCCAGCGGCAACATGGCGCCGGCATCGGACCGGGCGTTGGAGGGATCGGGGTGTGTCTCCACGAACAAGCCATTGATACCGACCGAAACCGCCGCACGGGCCATGGGAATGACAAATTGCGGCTGTCCCGTAGAGACCATACCACCACCACCCGGCAATTGCAGCGAATGCGTGGCGTCGTAGACAACAGGGAATCCACTCTGCGACATGATCAATAGCGAGCGGAAGTCCACCACCAGCGAGTGGTAGCCGAAACTTGTCCCGCGCTCGGTGAGCATAACTTTCCGAGATTGCGCCTTGGCTGCTATCTTCGGCATGTCGTCCGGGGCCAGAAACTGTCCCTTCTTGATATTCACCCATTTGCCGGTTGCGGCTGCCTGAACCACAAGGTCCGTTTGTCGGCACAAGAAGGCCGGGATCTGTAAAATGTCGGCGACTTCGGCCACGGAGGCAATCTCCGTGGTTTCGTGAATGTCGGTAATCACCGGTAAATCCAGCTCGCGTTTGACCTTCGCCAGTATCCCGAGTGCTTCCTCGACACCAATGGTAGCGAACGATCCGTGCGACAAGCGGTTCGCCTTCTTGTATGACGCCTTGAAGACATAGGGCAGATCGTGCTTCCGGCATAATTCGGCAACCGCCTCGGCCACTTGCAGGCAGGTTGCTTCGTCCTCCACAGCGCATGGTCCCGCCAGAAGGAAGAACTCGCCATCCTCAATACGTTTCAGCGCGTCATGACTCATGCTCTTTTATCACTTTCCATTTCTCTGATTACTGTGCCTTCCGAAAAACCCAGCGAACTGTATCACCCGGTTCTACTTGATATTTGTCCGCCGCTTTCTGCGCTGTCTGACCATTAACGGCAAACATCCAGAACCAACCGTTATCTCCTGCTACGGAGTCGATTGCCTCGACAAACGCCCCCATCCGCGAGGACGCGTACTCAACCTCGTGCTCCAGAAGCAGCAGCGTCAGAACATCGGTGGGCTTGGTTGCCACCTGCACAATGAGCACACTGTCGGTCAGTCCGGGCTGAGCTATCTCTTCGCCATCGGCTTTGCCGGATGCCGGAGTACTGTCTTTCAAGTCCGGCTCGGGCGTGTCCTGGCAGGCCGAAATCGCCAGCACTACGAAGGCCAGTAACGCCAACAGGACCACAGCCATCGACCGGCAAGCATATTGTCTCAGGATGTCTCGCATAGAATGATAAAAGTACCAAATTGTCGGCCGGAATCAACCCCTGATTGCGGACTGGCGTTCACGTGTCATTCTTTCAGAAATTGGTTGAATTATCAAGATCGCTCTCAGTATAGTAAGTGGCAGAGCGAAACTTCATGTAAATGGGAATTGCATAGTGAATATAAACTACGGCGAAATCGTCCGCACCTCGTTCCAATTGGCGTGGAAGTACAAGTCGCTTTGGATTCTGGGACTCTTTGCGGCCGGCGGGACCGCGGTTTCCGGTCCCAATTTCCAGTTTGGCGGAGACGACTTCCAATCCGGCACGTACGACATCGACCGCGTAGTCGATTTTGTCGGGCAGCACCCCGAGATACTCGTGTTCGTGATCGGGTTCTTCCTTCTTTTTGTGCTGACCATGATCATCCTAAACGTGATCTGCAAGGGGGCGATGATCGATGCGGTCAACAAGCTGACTCGCGGCGGACACTACCGTTTCAGCGATTCCTTCGGTGAAGGCGTCCGCTTCTTCTGGCGCATGCTCTTTCTGGGCATCCTCGTGACATTCGCAATCATAGCTCTCATGGTAGCTATTGCTATTCCGGTAGGCCTGGCCTTCGCGGCGTGGGTCCCGCTTGGCATCCTCGTTCTGCTGTTGGCCATACCGTTCGCCTTTTTGGGGATCGCTGCCATCAACAATGTCTTCGCCCTCGCAGCCAGGGCTGTCATCGTGCGCGATACCGATATCGGCTCTGCTCTTGAGGAAGGCTACGACCTGCTCCGTATGTTCTTCTGGCCCAACGTCATCGTGTTTCTCATCTACCTTGGCCTGACCATTCTTATCTCCATTGGTACGCTTATCATCTTCTCGGTCATTGCCATTCCATTCGTGCTGATCGCCATGCAATCGACAACAGCCTTTGTCATCTCGCTCATTGTCGGCATTCCTCTGTTTTTGTTGGTTTCGCTGCCGCTATCAGGGTTCCTCGGGGCAGCGTTCGAGTCGATCTATACGCTGTTCTACTTTCGCTTGGTAGAGCCGACCGGCAGACCAGAGCCACCATCGCCGCCACAAGCGGCTCAGGCGTAGTTTTAGCCTTGCGCTAACACGTCAGCGGGACTTACTTAGCAGCCATGAAACGCGCTCTGCTGGCAGTGATCCTCATTCTTATGGCACCACCTGTGGTTGGCCAGGATGCCTTCTATGACATCTTCAGCTACCAGGGCCCAATTCCTGAGGTGAGTGTCAATCATCGCTCGGTTACCCTGCAGCAGAATCTCTACCCCTTGTTCTATCTGGAGAACTCCGCTTCTCGCGACATGCGCTGGGTAGCCCGCAACGACACCGCGCTGGTCAGTTTCTGGGAAACCAAAGGGGACACCATGCTGCACATCCTGTCCGAATTGTCCGGAATCGAGTGGCAGGAGAGCGAATTCGATATCTACCTGGTGCGTTTCTTCCCGACTACAGGCTCCGGTGACCCAGTCATTATCCCCTTTGGCGGCATCAAGTACGGCTCGCTTATCGAGGCCCCGCCCGAGGGCAATAGGCTGAAGCTCCTGGTCACTTTCCAGATGGCCCGTCGAATGCTCGCCCAGGCCGATCAGCCCGAACACGATGTCTACCTGCCCATCGCGTACCACCCACTCATGCAGCCCGGTCCGTATCGCTACGACAACCTGGCCATGCTGCTGGCTATCAACACCTGTTACAACATCATTGGCATTGACTCCACACTCGATGCCTGGCAATCTGCGTGGTGGCAGAACAAATTCCCCGGCCGCGAGATTCTCCAGGAGTACTTCATCGACACATGGATTCTCACGCCGGAGCGGACGCTTTCTGAATGGGTCCTCGCCGAACCGTATGGTTCCAGCCTCGTTGCCAATACCCGACCACCGCGACGCCCAGATGTCAGGACACAGGAGCCGGGACGAATCTACGTCGAAGAACTGCCTTTGCGCGGGACCCTCGGCATGACCATGAGAATGTCCGATGAAGGTTTCCCCGAAATCGCATCGATCGATATCTACCGCCTGGCCTATGCCACCGGCCTGCGCGAGGGAGATCAGATTCGCCGGGTCGACGGTATGCTGGTTCGCACTCCGAAAGAGGTCGTGGAGCGCATTTTGGAGGGGTTCGACATCAATGGTGGCGCGACCCTGCAAATCATGCGCGACAATCAGATCCAGTCTATCGTCATGATTCCCATCGAGTTATTGCCACTGGAAGAACAGCAGTACCTCCTGCAGGACTCGCTGATGATTGACTCGCTTATCCGGGAGCACCAGGAGGCTTTCGATACCACCGAGTCTCAGCCTGACGATCAGCCGACAACCCGCTAAACCCCGGGCCTCTCAACTCACACTTCAGTTCTCCCGAAAACGGTGGCGACATTCTGACGCTCATATTATACTTCGCAATGTCGCATATAAGGTGCCATAGCGCCATCAATGACGCGAACCGAAAGAACAGAAGGAATGCCCACAATGAGCAATCTGGTTGTTAAACTCCTACCAGAGGTAGAGCAGATCAAAGATGAGACTCTCAAGAACAAGGTGATCGCCTGCTGGCAGGAAGCGATCGAATTCCGCGGCTGGACCGAGGAGCTACTGCGCAATATCCCGTTTACGCTCCTTGCGGAAAATGTGAAGATCACCTTCATCGATCACGTTCGCGCCGTCTGCAAAATGTGTATCGCCTGTGACGATGTCCTCAATGAGATCCACGCCGATCGCAAGACGCCCATCAACCGCGACTATCTCATCGCCGGGGCACTGCTGGCCGATGTCGGCAAGCTGATGGAATTCGAAATCGTCGACGGCAAGCCGCACAAGTCCGACTACGGCAAGCATATCCGTCATCCGTTCTCCGGTGTCGGCCTGGCTTTCAAGCACGATGTGCCCTCGGAGATCATGCACATCATCGCCACCCACTCCAAAGAAGGCGCGGGGGAGAAGCGGCTGCCGGAAAGCATTGTCTTCCACCACGCCGATTTTATCGATTTCGAACTGGTCAAGTAAGACGCCACCGACTACATCGAGGCGCACATCCGACGTCCTCGTGTCTTCGGTAACGTCATGGGAGTACATACTATGTCTCAGAACTTAGTTGAGAAGATCGTGCAACACTTTGCACTCGGCCTGGACGAAGGGCAGAAGGTGCAATCAGGTGATTTTGTCTCTATCGCACCGGCCCACGTCATGACCCACGACAACTCCGGGGCCGTCATACCCAAATTCAAGTCCATCGGCGCCGCCAGGATCGCCAATCCTCGGCAGGTTGTCTTCACGCTTGATCATAACGTGCAGGACACCAGCGAGGAGAACCTGGCCAAGTACGCCCGCATCAAGCAGTTCGCCGCTGAGCAGGGAATCGACTTCTACCCCGCTGGACGGGGGATAGGGCACCAGATCATGTGCGAGGAAGGCTATGCCTTTCCCGGCACTATGGCCGTCGCCAGTGACAGCCATTCCAATATGTACGGCGGACTCGGCTGCCTGGGTACGCCGGTCGTGCGCACTGATGCCGCCGCCATCTGGGCTACCGGCCGAACCTGGTGGCAAGTGCCGCCGGTGGCCAAAGTCGAGCTTATGGGAAAGCTGCGCCCGGGTGTTACCGGCAAGGATGTCATTGTTACCCTGTGCGGTGTCTTTAACAATGACGAGGTGCTCAACCATGCCGTCGAGTTCGTCGGTGATGGTATCGCTCATCTATCAGTCGATGATCGCCTGACGATCGCC
>CAZXRO010000120.1:0-7974 GCA_964642435.1 uncultured Ignavibacteriales bacterium | reverse complement strand
AGCAGGGAGAGCTGGCCCGGCTGAAGGAGTTGGTTGTGTCCAACCAGTACGCCCAGTTTGATCAGATGCACTACATGCTTGGCCGCACATATCAAAGCGACGGGCAACTGGAGCAGGCGAAGCAGCACTACCACCTGGTTCTGGACAGCAGCCCGGATTATCGACCGGCTTTCGATGAACTACTGCGTATCAACTACGAAGCTGCTGATTTTGAGGCCCTGGATCGGGTGCTTAGTCAGTGGATCGCGGACAATCCGAATGACGACATGGCCAGGCAAATGCTTGAGGAGGTCAGGCGAGAGTTGACCAAGCAGTCTGACAGCAGCGAGGAAGCGGATGCGGATTCTGGCGCTGAACTGGAATGATCTTGAAAACCCCTATTCAGGCGGGGCAGAGGTGCATCTGGAGGAGTTGCTTCGGCGATTGGTCAGGATGGGTCACGAGGTAACTTTGCTGTGTTCCGGCTGGAAGGGTTGCAAGCCGGAAGAAGTGATCGAGGGGATCCGCATCATCAGGCGTGGATTCCGCTACGATTTCAATTTGATTGTCCCATTCCACCTTCGCCGTCTGCTCAAACATGAGCGCTTCGATGTCCTGGTTGAGAATATTAACAAGGTTCCGTTCTATACACCGCTGTATTGTCGGATCAAGACTCTGGTGCTAGTCAATCACCTGTTTTCGACAACCGTGTTTCGCGAGACAAATTTCCTGTTGGCGGCATATGTATATCTGCTCGAAAAGCCGTTGGTGTGGGTGTATCGCGGGCGCAAGTTCAACGTGGTTTCCGAATCCACCGCCCAGGACCTGATCGAGCGCGGCGTGCCGCGGGCTGATATATCTACCATTTATAGTGGTATCGATCGCGATACGTACTCCTATGATCCAACCGTACCCAAATATGACATGCCAACGATTCTCTATCTCGGCAGAGTGAAGAAGTACAAGTCGATCCAGCACATCATCTCGGCACTGCCGAGAGTGAGGGAGAAGGTGCCCGATGCCCGGTTGATGGTTGTCGGGGCGGGGGATTACCTGCCGGCATTGAAGCGTCAGGCGGAGATGTTGAATATTGCCGATGTAGTAGAGTTTCCGGGGTTTGTGAGCCGGGAGGACAAGGTAGACAGGCTCCGCCGCTCGCATGTGATAGTGCTGCCGTCGCCGCGTGAGGGTTGGGGGCTTACCAATACCGAGGCCAACGGTGTGGGTACGCCTGTGGTTGCCGCTGATTCTCCGGGGCTTCGGGACTCGGTCAAGCCGGGGGTGTCCGGGTTCCTTTACGAATACGGTAATATCGACCAACTAACCGAGCAGCTTGCAATGGTATTGTCAGACAATGAGTTACAGGCCAATCTGCGCAAGGGGGCACTTGAATGGGCGGATTTATTTGATTGGGACGATGCTGCAAAGAAGCTTGAACTCTTGCTCAAAAACATCGATAATAGCCAGCAATGACCAAGCAACAGCGTAAATACATTTCAATGGCGGTCGGCGTCCTGATTTCGGCTCTGGTGATGTGGGCGCTGTTTCGCAATATCGAGTTCAGCGAGTTGTGGCGTGCGCTCCATTCGGCGAACTACTGGCTATTGATTCCCAATGTGGTTCTGGTCGTCTTTGCCATGTACCAGCGCGCCTATCGCTGGAAGTTCATGGTGGAGCCGATCAAAGAAGTGCGCTACTCCAAGCTTCTCGCGGCGACATGTATCGGGTTCATGGCGAACAACGTCCTGCCGCTAAGGCTGGGGGAGTTTGTTCGGGCGTATTCGTTGGCATACCAGGATAGGGACGTGAGCAAGTCGTCCTCGCTGGGGATGATCTTTGTAGAGCGCATGGTATTCGATCTCGCGGCGTTGTTGATAATATTCGGGGCGGTGATTGCAGTTGCCTCGGTCAATATCACTGCCGAGATCCGAACCGGGGTTTTCATGGCGATTGCGATAGCCCTGTTCGGTCTTGTTGTGGTTATGGTCATGGCCAAGACACCGGAGCGGTCGAGCCAGTTGCTGACTCGGTATCTGTTCTTCCTGCCGGTGAGTTACCGGGAACGTCTGCGAGCCGTGATCATACGTTTTTCGGCGGGTCTGACATTTGTGCTGAAGCCGCGAACTTTTTGGGCTGTAGCCCTGCACACGCTGCTGATCTGGATTGTCATGGGGATCTCGAACTACAGCGTGTTTCTGGCGTTTGGGTTTGATGTGCCCCTCGATGCATCCTATTTTCTGCTGGTAGTCGTTTCTATCTCGATCCTGATTCCTTCCACCCCCGGTTTTATCGGCGTGTACCATGCAGGGACGGTGTTTACCCTGGCGCAGTATGGCATCCATGGAGAACGGGCGCTATCGTTTGCCCTGGTTTTGCACGCGGCGCAGTACATTCCTGTGACGCTCATGGGATTCTACTATCTCAAGAAAGAGCACTTGTCGCTCAAGAAGCTTGAAGCGGAAGCAACCGAGGCGGCAGCCTGATAGCGTTGGTTGGTTCACGCTGTCGTTTGGGCCAGTTTATTCAAACTTGACACTCATTCTCAGTCTCAATAACGTGCACGCATACCAAGGGAGACGCGGCTATGCGCAAACTACTGTTGATCGTGACCGCCCTTGTCCTGCTGGCGGTGGTATTGGGTGTCAGCTATATCAAGGCTCTGAAGGCGGATTCCAGCCAGGATGAGCTGTATTCGAAAGCCAGTGAACAGCTCAGCCGTCAGATTGAGGATTCGCTTTCGCGGCATAATCACCTGGTCGACTCACTTCAGCAAGCAACCACGCAACAACAGCTTGACTTCTTGACGGTGGTCAACCGTGCGGCTTTACAGCACCGGGCTGATATCGACTCTTTATCAGCTCAACTCTCTGTACGCGACAGTGTCATTGACTCAATGTCGCGACAACTGGCTGATGTCGAGAAGAGCGGCGGTGAGGGAGCAGATGAGTCCGATAAGCTGACGGCCGAACAGAAGGCGAAGCAGCGACAGATGGAAATTATCGATTACTACAAGCAACGGTATCAATCTCTGCCGGGAGACCTTTCGGCGTATGAACGGAAAGTGGCGCTGGGAGAGATTCGGTCGGAGACAGCCAACAAGTTTGGGCTGAGCATGACGGAGCTCGAATCACTGCGCAACAAATACGAGCTAACATACTGATAATGAACAGCATAAGCCATGGCACGCAGGCGTGAATCGGAGTTCGCGGAGATACTGGTAGATCGACTCCTGCTGGAGTCATTTGCCAATGAGCAATCGGCCTATCATCGAATGGAAGCCGAGGCAGAGCGGACTGAGCGTCTGGACAGGTATCGCTCGAAACTCAAGTACCACATTAACAATTCGCTCTCACCGCGTCAGAAGCAAGTGATCAAGTTTTATTTGTCGGGTAAAAAGGAGAGGGAAATTGCCCATATTCTGGGTATTACGCAGCAAGTTGTTAACATTTATAAGCGTCGTGCTATCAAGAAGTTACAAGGTAAATTAGCGACTTAGGTGTATGTCAAAAAGCTGATTAGTGAAGGACATAATTTCATTATCTGTTCACGTAGCACGTCATTAGAGTATCATTCATGTTGGAGCCGATTTCTAACAGGAAACCTGAGAGCACACTGTCCGTTTTGTTAGGAGGTGGTACCCCGAAGCTATTAGTCCCAGCACCCTGAAGTTTCCGCCGTCAATGGATAACTTAAAGTAACCGCTTCGAGACGATAGGGGGGGAAACTTGAAGTAGGGAGTTGGATATCATGCCTAAGAGAAAAGCAAAAGTTGAGTATGCCACACTTGGAAACAAGGATTGTTGGCACTCATTTGGACTGCAGGCGCTTGCTCCAAACAAATTCGCCTCCGTCGTGGGAAAGATCCTTCGAGGTCGATATTCCTTGGTGTATTCACGGTCCGGCGATCGTACTACCGATCCTGCTGCTCCTTTCAGCGGAACGGTTTAACCTGAGACGACAGGCGCATCGAATTCAGTGCAGTTCAACGGCAGGACCTGCCCCTCAGCAGGTCCTGCTTTCGTTTTCCCGAGACATTTCCCATTTAGAAAACTGGAACCGCGCGGCGATTGTGCCGATTCACACCACATAACGTGACTTGGGCGGACCAAGCGGGCTTGGTAAGTCTGTGTCGAGAAAAGCGTTGCATGGATGCCCGTTTGATTGCAGTTTCGTGAACACTTGGCAGAGATCTGGGTATAAGGCAGCAACGAAGAAAGGCAAGCAGCTATGGTTCGGCAGGCGATCATACTCCTTCTACTGTCCGTGGTTCTGGCCCTGGGGGTCAACAGCATATCACCTAACGGGATTCCATACATCGGGAACTGGCGTGAGTTGTCATCGAGCGATGGTCCCATAATTCCACCCGAGGCCGAAGAGGGCGATCCGCCTTTCATTGGACTGGAGGTGGCCCGGATGGAACATGACCAGGGAGAGGCACTTTTTATCGATTCTCGCGAACCGATTGAGTTTGCCTGCGGTACCATCCCTGGCTCGATCAACATTCCTTTTGACTATTTGCCTGCAGAGAATCTTGAGGAGTACTTTGATACGACCCTTGGTGTGCCCAAAGACCACCCGATCATCATTTTCTGTTCCGGCGAAGAATGTGATCTGTCACTGCATTTGGCGCGCAATCTGCAGGCGTTTGGCTATACAGGCACGTCGGTCTTCTTTGGAGGCTCGCGCGAGTGGGAGAAGTACGGTCAGCCACTGGAAAGGAGACCGGAATGCGAGCAGTGATTGATAACGAATGGCTGACCATGTTCTCGCGTCTGGTGCTTGGAATCGCCTTCATTTATGCTTCGTTTTACAAGATCATCGATCCTGGCTCATTTGCCAAGTCGATATGGTATTATCACATGGTGCCCGGTTCTCTTATCAACATGATGGCCCTTATCATGCCGTGGCTTGAATTCATCTGTGGCCTGGGACTGATACTGGGGATCTATTTTCGGGGTTCGCTCGCCTGGATTGCTGTGATGCTGGTGGTGTTCATAATCGCCCTCATCAGTGCCATTGCCCGAGGGCTGAGTATCGACTGTGGCTGCTTCAAGGCGGCCGCCGACGCTACCGGGAGCGCCTGGCGATCACTCATCTTCGACCTGGCGCTGATCCCTTTTGTGGTACAGCTGTTCTTGACCAGATCTCGGCAATGGATGATCAAGCCCTGAGCTTCAAGTTACTTGTTGCCAGGCCCGCCAACGCTGGTCATCTTGCGCGAAAGCTGTCTTGACATGCCCGGAGTACTGCCCTGACCAGATTCTCGTTACAAGTTGCCGTTCTTCTGCTGTTGTTTCTGGCAATACCGCACTGTGTGGTTTCGGGCACACAGGAGAGCGAATTGGAGGGGATGATTGTCGATTCTATTGTGATAGACAATCGTGAGATATTTGACACTTCGGATCCGGACTACGACGCCTTCATCTTCAGGTGGGCCAATTATCTGCATATCGTGACGCGTCAGAAGGTCATCGCTCGTGAGGTACTGCTTGAGGTGGGGGAGCCATACTCGAGCGAGCTGGCGCATGAGACCGAACGGAATCTGCGCAATCGGCTTTCAATCTACGATGCCTGGGTGCGGCCGGAGGTTCTTCCCGGCGATCGCTTGCTGGTACGAGTAGTGACGATCGATCAATGGAGTCTCACGGGAGGGTTTACCATATCGCAAGAAGGTCAGGCCTACGAATATGAAGTGGGGTTTGACGAAGACAATTTTCTCGGTAACAACCAAACCGTCTCATTCTATTTCGTAGATCCCGCGAATGAAGACACGTTTTTGCGGGGCAAGTTTGTGGATTACCGTTTTTATGGTCGGCGGTTTCTTCTGTCGGCGCAGTATAGCGGCAACGAGCTGAGCAGTTATATCGGTGCCACGATGGGGCGGCCATTCTATGAACTAAGTCAGTCATTTGCCTTGACCGGTGACATTCTTGATTTTGGTGGCAGGGCGGATATCTATGACGACGACCGACGCATCTCTGAGACTGTATACGAGGGAGACCAATTCAGTCTGGAGGGTGCCTTCCGTTGGGGAGAATACAAGCGGAAGACAACCATCACCGGCAACTATAAGTACCACTTGCAGCAAGTGACTGAGGAGCGCTTCCTGGGCTCCGGCTTTGAGGATAGTGCTTTGGTCTTAGCGGGCCGGCCAGAAGACTCAATTTATCATGAGATGGTTGTCGGCCTGGGTTCGTCGAATCTGGATTTCACGGTAGCCAGGGGAATCGATGCTTTTGATGTTACCGAGGACATTACGCTTGGGCACAGCATGTTGGCGTTGATAGGCCGGGCGACGTCGGCCAACGGTGTCGTGAATGACCAGGCGGGGTTGAAGTTTGCGACTGGTTGGGAGTTCGGCAGCAATCTTCTGCTGTTCGGGGGGAGTACCCGCATGTGGTTCGACGAAGACGTTGTCATTCGCCGTACCGGACAGTTGCGTCTTCGGGCCTACAGCCGGCCATCGCGGTTCGTGACAATTGCCACCCGGGCTGATCATACGATCGACCGTCGGCAGACAGATGCCAACCCGCTGACATTGGGAGGCGAGACGGGCATCCGAGGTTACAATCAATACTGGCGGACCGGCGACAGGAGGTTGGTGGTTGGCGTGGAATCCCGATTCATGCCGACCGTTCAGTTTCTGACAGTCTTGTTCGGCGGTGCTGTTTTCGCGGATGCCGGCAGGGTCTGGAAAGCTGATGAGGCATATGATCTTACGGGGTTTTATGGGACAGTTGGCCTTGGCCTGAGGATCTCATTTGAGCGGACATCGAAGTCCCAGATGGTGCGGATTGACCTGGCGTGGTCGGAAGCGGAGGGCTGGCGATTGAGTGTTGGTACGGGACAGTACTTCTCCCTGCGCGATATCGGATTCGGCTTGACAACCCGTTGATATGCAGTATCTTATGAATGTACAGGAATACTTCTTCGCAGGTCTTGTCTTGAGTCTCAGGGATTACAGCGACGTCGTGTCGACAGTGGGGATCTCACAGGGAGATTATGCGGTTGAGTTGATCAGCCGATAAGTGATAGGTATGTACCACAGAGAGATGATGGACCCCATGCGCCTGATCACAGTTACAGTCTTGCTGATGCTATGCATAGCCGTTTCTTCTTTCGCTGCTGCCGATCATGAGCACTCGGCGAAGGAAGGGGGCGGGCCGCTTGCAGCAATCAGTCGGGACTACGAGAGCGGGAGAATCACTGCCGACGAGATGGCCTTGTCGGTGATTCGGGCCATTAAGCAACCTTCGGCTTTGCCCGACAAGTATCGTGATCTGGAATTGAAGACTGCCCAGAGCTCTCTACGGTGCCCCTCAATGGCTCTTCTGGATATTGTTGAGGTTTGGGACGAGCTTTCGCCATCGGTGCAGGCAGCTTACCGTGAGGCCTTTATTCGTCCGGAGCCGGAGTTCGCCCATGTTTCTCCGGGTGGGTATTTCAAGCTTCACTATGACACGGCGACTGTCGATTCGGTGCCTTCGGCCGATACGGATTCCACCGGTGTCCCTGACTTCGTCGAGTGGTGTGCTGCATATCTTGACACCAGTCTGGACTGGCATCTTCAAATGGGTTGGGAATATCCCCCGTCCGATGGTTCGATGGGTGGGGATTCGCTCTATGATATCTACTTTGAGGACATGGGGTACTATGGGTACACCGTTCCAGAAGGCGGGGGACCGGCACCATGGAACGACTATTACAGCCATATCTTCCTCCACAACAGTTTCGAGGGTTTTGCCTCCAATATGGATCCGGAGGGACCGGTCAAGGGGGCCGCGAAAGTCACGTGCGCTCATGAGTTTCATCATGCGGTCCAGTATGCCTACGATGCCGGTGAGGATCGGTGGTTCCAGGAGATGGACGCCGTTCATATTGAAGAACTGGTATTCGATGAAACAAATGACAACTACAACTACCTGCCGGATTTCATGGATGCGCCGCAGAAATCGCTGATGGAGAATACCTTTCACTACTATTCGACGTTTCTTT
>CAZXRO010000119.1:7583-8015 GCA_964642435.1 uncultured Ignavibacteriales bacterium | reverse complement strand
TCGAGCTGCGCCTCCGGCAACGGGTAGGTGCCCTCCTGCTCGATCGGGTTCTGGGTGGCCAGCACGAAGAACGGTTCCTCCAGCGTGAATGTCTGCCCCGCCGAGGTGACCTCGTGCTCCTGCATGGCCTGCAACAACGCCGCCTGTGTCTTGGGAGGCGTGCGGTTGATTTCATCGGCCAGGATGATATTGGCAAACACCGGTCCCTTCAGAAAGCGGAATTTGCGCTGACCGGTGGAGTGATCCTCCTCGATTACCTCCGTGCCGGTTATGTCCGAGGGCATCAGATCGGGCGTAAACTGAATTCGGTTGAACTTCAAATCCAGCACCTGCGCCAGGGTTGAGATCAGCAGCGTTTTGGCCAGCCCCGGCACACCGACCAGCAGACAATGGCCGCGACGGGGGCGGAGCACACGAAGGCGCTTCGGGCAA